>DASSAV010000327.1:0-4441 GCA_035699265.1 Rhodothermales bacterium | reverse complement strand
TCGTTTGTCGGGGTGGAGGTGGTCTCGTTCTGGAACGTGTATCGCGCATTATTGCACACTTTGCACACATTTGGTCGGTTGTTGGTGGTCAGTGGTCAGTTGTTCGGGTACCGGGGTGTTGAGGGGAATTGTAACGGATCTTACAGGTTTGGTGGTTGTCAGTGGTCCGTTGTTGGTTGTGGCGGGTTGAATTGTAACGGATCTGACGGTTTGGTTGCACAGGATCACCGACGACGACCGACAGCGTACCGCCGATTGTTCTTTCAGAATGGGTGAGGTCCATTGCACACTTTGCACGCGCAGATCGGGTTGCGTGGGGGCGATTGCACACTTTGCACGCGGAACGGGTGTTTTTTCGGCGTGCAGGTGAGTGCGGGGATGTCACTGATCGAGCCGTCGCCGGGGAGGGGTTGTGGGTTCATGGGTTGCGGGTCGGGGGTTGGGAGCGGCTCGGTCTGGACCGGATGGATGTGGGCGGGGTGATCGGGGGCGGTGGGTGCTGCAGAAAATGAGGGCGGGCAGGTAGCGGGGATCCTCTGCGGCCTTCAAGGCGCAGCGGTAGGCCATCGCCTCCATCTCGCGGATGATGGCGCTTCTCGCGTCGGCGACCTTCTCGGCGAATTCGGGGTCGGATTCAAGCCAGTGCTGGAACGTGGCAAGAGAGACGCCGACCCGGCGGCAAGCAGCGGGGTGGGAGCATCCTTCGGAGATGCAATGGACGAGGGCGGCTTTGTCGATCTGTTCCTGCTGCCCTTCGTAGTCGGTGTGGGAAGGTGTGGGCGTTTTCATGTCTCTGTTTCCTCTGCTCGTTGATTTGGGAGGGCAAGGTATGTGCGATTGTGTGTGGGGTCAAGGTTATTTTTATAACCTGACATTCTGGCAGTTAGCAGTTTGCAGTGAGCAGTGAACAGTTGTGTTCGGGTGTTGGAGGATGAGGGTTGTGTGGGGGAGGGGGAAAGGACGAGGGGAGGGGCGGCGCCAAGTCGATGCAGTCAGATCGAGCGCTATTCGTTATCTTGATCCGGTATTTCGGAAATCCCATGCACCAGAGGCGAGCGGATGGAAACGGCAACGACGGTGGCGGAGCAGCTAAGCCTGTACGAAGTTGAGCCGGAAGTAAAAAAGGGGGGAAAGAAGGCCGCTTTCAGCGATCCGGCCTTTGCGGGAAATAAGCAGTTGCCTGTTCATAGGTGGGTGCCGTGGATTGCAGGTTTCGCTTCTGATTTCGTGCAGGACGCACTGAGGAGACACCTGCGCAAGCCGGGGATCGTGTTAGATCCGTTCGCCGGGGTAGGCACGACGCTGGTCGAGGCGATGCGTGCCGGCCACGATGCCATCGGTTTCGAGATCAACCCGTACGCTGCCCTCGCTTGTCAAGTCAAGACCTCGGCGGACAGGATCCTGCCCGAATTGTTGCAGGCGGAGATGCATAGCCTGGAGTGTTTCTTCCAGCGCGCGATGGCGACGGACTACCAGCCGGAATACGAGCCTCCGAAAGGCTTTCATACGCGCACCGAGTTCTTCAGTCCAAAGGTTTTGCGCAAGGTTCTCGTACTGTGGGATTACGTATCTGCAATAGAGGATCCGATCATTGACCGGACGTTCCGGCTGGCGTTTGCCTCAACGATGGTTCAGTATTCCAACTACAGCTACGAACCGAGCCTGGGCACGCGGCGGGGGGCTGGAAAAGCAGACATCGAGGACTACGACGTGCTCGGTATCACGTTGAGGAAACTGGCCGACATTCTGGAGGACGTTTGCTGGCTGCGCCATCACGACGGTTTTGGTAGTGCGAAGGCGAGCATGGTGCATGACAGCTTCTTCAACTGCTCGCAACACGTAGGATCTGGAACCGTCGATTTGCTCATTACTTCGCCGCCCTATCTCAACAACTATCACTACGTTCGGAATACGCGGCCACACCTGTACTGGCTGGGCTTCGTAGAGGACGCATCTGAAACGAAGCCTCTGGAGGATGCCAATTTTGGCAAGTTCTGGCAGACGGTGCGGAACGATGAGCGGCTGGATCTCGCGTTCTCGCTTCCCGGTAGCGACCTCGCCGACCTTCTCGAGCACCTCCGAACCCTGAATGCGGACAGAGGCGTCTATGGGGGTAACGGGTGGGCGAACTATGCGGCGGCCTACTTCAACGACTGCTACCGTTATGCGAAGGGCATGCGTCACGTGCTCAAGCCGGGCGCGACGGCGCTAACGGTCCTCGGCAACAGCATCGTGCAGGGAATCGATATCGCCACCGATCGTTACCTCGGCGAGATTGCTGAGTTGGTGGGCCTCGAAGTGGTCGATATCCATACGCCGCGTGCGACCAGGGTCGGCAACAGCATTATCCAATCGGATGTGCGCGTTGGGAAGGCGAAGAACGGGCGCCAGCTTTATGAGGCGGTGGTCGAGGTGCGAAAGCCGTGACCGATCTCGCAAAGGCACTCCGCAGTCGCACTTAAATCGCCCCCCAATCAGTATATGCCTGAAGACACCCCGATCGACCCCGAGGACTCGGTCCCTGAATCCATTCCTGACTCGACCGATGCGGATTCCGCGTTCCCTCACATCGTCACCGTCCAGCCGATACGTGACCCGGAAGACGAACCGTTCGTTTTTCGATTTGAACTTGGCCCCGCGATTCTACAGCAACTGCTTGTAAAGCTGGACTCGCTCGACACCCACCCGCTGACGAACACCGTAAGCGCGAAGCACCCCGGCTTCTATCAACTCTTTCTGGACGGCAATCCGGTTTACATTGGCAAAACGTCACGCACGGTAGGGGAGCGTCTGCGGGAGCACGTCAAAAAGCTTCGTGGGCGTATCCCGTTGTCAAGGATGGCCTGCAAGTTTGCGTACGTCGAAGACCCCTCTCTCGTCGACATCTCAGAAGGTGCGCTAATCCGGTTCTTCGACCAGATTAATGCTGCCGAATGGAATCACTCGGGATTCGGTTCCAAGGCAACGGGCTTCAATAGAGGCCAGCAGGTCAGTTCAGACTGGAGCGGGCTGTTCGCGCCAGATCTGTGGTGGCCCGTCGAAGCCGGTGCAAATTCAGATAGAACGCTCGGCCAGATCGTTGCCCAGGTAGCTCGTCAGGCACCTATCACGTTTTCCATCCCGAGAAACTTCAGGGCACCCTTCAACGCTGAGCACTCCGATTCGATTAACCGTCCAGTGGCGACTAAGCCGTTTGTCGTCTGGGTCAGGTGGATCAGGATGTTACTGGCGGAGGGATGGCGGATCAAAGAGACGGACACCGGTTGGTATATCGTCAAGGAGGATCGATAGGCCCTACCGTTACAGCACTACTTGCAGGTAGCGGCCGGTGATGCTTTCGGGGTTGGCGGCTAGGGCTTCGGGGGTGCCTTCGGCTACTACGAAGCCGCCGCGGCGGCCGCCTTCGGGGCCGAGGTCGATGACGTAGTCGGCGGACTTGATGACGTCGAGGTTGTGTTCGATGAGGATGACCGAGTTTCCGTCCTCTACCAGGCGGTTGAAGGCGTCGAGGAGCTTGCGGATGTCGTCGAAGTGGAGGCCGGTGGTGGGCTCGTCGAAGAGGTACAGGGTATGCTCGGAGGTGGAGCGGGAGAGGTGGGCGGCGAGCTTGATGCGCTGGGCTTCGCCGCCGGAGAGGGTGTTGGAGGGCTGCCCCAGGGTGAGGTAGCCCAGGCCGATGTCCAGCAGGACCTGGAGCTTGTTCACGACGGGAGGAACGTCGGCGAAGAACGCGACGGCCTCCTCTACGGTCATGTTCAGGATGTCGTCCACGTTTTTGCCGTCGTACGTGATCTCCAGGGTATCCTGTTTGTACCGCTTGCCCTTGCAGGCCTCGCATTCGAGGTAGATATCGGCCAGGAACTGCATTTCGATCTTGACGACCCCTTCGCCCTGGCACATCTCGCACCGCCCGCCGGGGACGTTGAAGGAGAAGTAGCCGGGCTTCAGGCCCCGGATGCGCGCCTGATAGGTATTCGCCAGCAGGTCGCGGATGGGGTCGAACGCCTTGACGTACGTGATGGGGTTGGAGCGGGGGCTTCGGCCGATGGGGCTCTGGTCCACCATCTCGATGCTGTCGATGAGTTGGTGGCCGAGGATGGCATCGTGAGCGCCCACCTTGACCTCGCTGTCGTGCTGCCCTTTGAGGCGTTGCAGGCCCTGGTAGAGCGTGTCGTGGACGAGGGTAGACTTGCCCGAGCCGCTCACGCCGGTGACACAGACGATCATGCCCAGGGGGAACGTCACGTCGAGCCGTTTCAGGTTGTGCTGCCGGGCATTTTCGACGACGAGGACGTGCTCGGGATCGACCGGGCGGCGCGTTTCGGGCACCGGGATGACGCGGCGGCCGCTGAGGTACTGGCCCGTCAGGCTGTCGTCGGCCCGGAGGATCTGGTCGTAGGTGCCCTGGAAGGTGATCTCCCCGCCGAAGCGCCCGGAGCCC
>DASSAV010000326.1:0-17787 GCA_035699265.1 Rhodothermales bacterium | reverse complement strand
GAGGGAGACAACCGGATCGAGATTCTCGACGTGAACACCCGCGACGTAGACCGCAGCATCCGCGTCCAGGGCGTCGGCGCCATGCAAAACCCAGCATGGTCGCCGGATGGCCGTTACATCGCTTTTTCAGGGATCCACGGCGGCATCAGCGACCTCTACCTGTACGACTTCCAGACGGGAACGGTGCGGCAGCTAACGAGGGATCGCTTCGCGGACATCCAACCCTCATGGTCCCCCGACGGCAAGACGATCGTGTTCTCCACGGATCGGGGACCCGGCGGTACCGACTTCGACAAGCTCTTCTACTCGCCCGTGCGCCTCGGCTTCATCGACGTTGCGACCGGCGACATCCGCGTCTCTGTGCCGTTCGAGGATGCCAAGCACATCAACCCGACGTATTCGCCGGACGGGCAGAGCGTCTATTTCATCTCGGACCGGGACGGCTTCAGCAACGTCTACCGCATAGACGTGGCCACCAGCCAGGTGTCTCAGGTGACCAACGTCGCCACCGGCGTGAGCGGCATTACGGCGCTGGCGCCTGCCTTGTCCGTCGCCAGCCAGACGGGGGCCATGATGTTCTCGGTCTATAGCGACGGCAATTACTCCGTCTTCGCCCTCGATCCCGATCAGACGGCCGGAACGCCCGTGACGGGTCAGACGAGCGGACCGGCACTCGCCGGGTTCATGCCTCCGGCCGTCAAGACGGACACCAGCCCGGTCGGCTACCTGGCCGTCACAGAGCCTGCCGCGTCCGCACAGAGCGTCATCACGAGTCCGACCGAGCCGTATCACGCCCGGCTCCACCTGGCCTACGTCGGGCAGCCGAGCGTCGGCGTCGGGTACGACCAGCAGTTCGGCGGGCTGGGGATCGCGGGCGGCGTGTCGTTCTATTTCACGGATATGCTCGGCAATCACATCCTGGGGGCCGCCGTCCAGGCTAACGGCACGATCAAAGACGTCGGCGGACAGGTTCAGTACATCAACCGGGCCCACCGCTTCAACTGGGGCGGGCAGATAAGCCACATTCCATACCTCACCGGGTTCGCAGCCGTTTCTCCGGGTCCCACCCCGGGCTCGGTCGAGTACGACCAGTACCTGCAGCGGTATTACTTCTCGGGCGGGCAGTTCATGGGGGCCTACCCGCTGTCGACGACGCGCCGCCTGGAGGCAAACGTAGGCTATACCCACATCGGCAGTTCGCTGGAAAGAACCCGCCTCATTGTAGATCAATTCGGAAATGTAAGGCAGGTCGATAGGGAGAATGTCGATACCAACTTCAAGGGATTGCACCTCGTGCAGGGCTCCGGTGCACTCGTCAGCGACTACTCATTCTTCGGGTTCACGTCCCCGGTGCGGGGCGGGCGTTACCGCTTCGAGGCGGGGTACACCGCAGGCTCTCACAACTTCGGAACCCTGCTGGGCGACTACCGCCATTACTTCTTCCTGAACCCGCTCACGTTCGCGGTAAGCGGATATACCTACGGCCGGTACGGTCCAGGCGCCGACGCACCCGAACTCTACCCCCTGAACCTCGGCTACAGCACCTACAACATGCGCGGCGTGCACGGGTACGGCATCAACTCGTTCGACGTGAGTGAGTGCCGTACCATAAACGGATGCGCCGTGCTGGATCGTGTGATCGGAAGCAGCGTCGCCGTCGCCTCGATGGAGCTTCGCCTGCCGTTCCTCGGAACGCGGGACTTCGGCCTGATTAATTTCCCGTATCTCCCGACGGAGCTCGTCGCATTCTTCGACGGCGGGGTGGCCTGGACGGCGGACCGGCCTCCCGTCTTCAAATGGGAAACGGACGGATCGAATGATAATGTGCCCGTCTTCAGTACGGGCGCCGCGGCCCGGTTCAACGTGCTCGGATACCTCGTGTTGGAAGTCTTTTACGCCTATCCCTTCCAGCGGCCCGATAAAGGCGGCTATGTCGGCCTGGCCCTGTTGCCCGGCTGGTAACCTAACCGCCCCGTCCCATGCACAAGCCCCCTCGCAGAAGCCAGCCTGCGAGGGGGTTTTTTTATGCCCCGCAAGCCCCAACACCTGGTTTTCCATTCACACCCACACCCAACCCTCAACCCACAAACACTTCCCTCGCAGGTCCGGCATGATTTCTGTTTGTGCGAGAGGAAGGCTACGGCTCTCCTCTATTTCGGGCTCTGGAGCGACCGACCGTTCGTTTTTTCCGACAGGTCAGGAAATATTGGGAGCAAATGTGCAACGAAGTGGTTATTTATATAGCACGTTAGCAGTAACGATCCACGCCGATCTCCCCAAGCAGTCGCAGCATGACGTATCAGCCACGCCACACGCTCTTGCATCGCCGCTGGTACGGCGTCGTGGCTACGCTGGTGCTCATCTCGCTCGGCAGCTTCTCGTGCAGCCCCAACGTAGCCTTTCTGATCGGGGCCGGCCATACGGTGGCGGACTCCCTGGGCTCTCTGCAGCTGGCTGAACGTAACATGGCCGTATTCGACGAGGCGTGGAGCCTGGTCGCGAACCGGTACTACGATCCCGGTCACCACGAGATCAACTGGGATTCCATGCGGGTTGAATACCGCCAGCAGGCGGATACGGCCACGTCTCAGGCCAGCCTGTACAGGATCCTGAGCGATATGATGTCCGTGTTGGAAGATGGGCATACCCGGGTAGAATCCCCCGAGGCCGTCTCGCGTGAGGAAGGCAACATAGACGTGGGACTCGGCGTGCGGGGTAAATGGGTCGACGGCAGATTCGTCATCATGGACGTAAGCCCCTATTCTCCCGCCGCGCTTGCCGGCGTGAAACCCGGCTGGATCCTTTCGAACTGGGAGGGCGTCCCGTTCGCAGCCTTTGTCTTAGAGCATCCCCGGTACCTCGTGCGGGAAGGGCAGACGGTGCCGCTCACCTTCATCGATGCGGAGGACGACCAGCACCTGGTAGACGTGACAGGCCGTTTCTACCCCCGCGCCGATCCGCAGATCGCAAACATCGTGCGGGGCGGTGTCCTGTACCTCCGCTTCGACCGGTTCACCGACGAGACGGCGGACTGGTTCAACGACCAGATTTTCCAGCACAAGAGTGCCCCTGGCGTCGTCGTCGACCTTCGGAACAACCGGGGCGGCCAGCTCTCCGCGCTGAAAGATATCCTCAGAAACTTCTATCGGCGAGATTTCACGGTCGGTGAGGAAATCCGGCGTGACGGATCGTCGCGCCCGCTACGCATCGACGGGCTGGGCCGGAAAGCATATCAGGGCGGGCTTGTCGTCCTCACGGATCACTCCAGCCAGAGTGCAGCGGAAGTATTCTCAGCGGCCGTCCAGGAATCCGGGCGCGGCATTCTCGTCGGCCGGCTCACGGCAGGCAATGTGCTCGTGAGCCACCGCACCACGCTGCCCGACGGCGGTGAGCTTCGCATCAGCACCCAAGACTATATTACGTCAGGCGGCAGGCGCCTTGAGGGCAACGGCACTTACCCCAACGTCCACATCGAGCCCAGGCTAGAGGATCTCCGGCGTGGTATCGATCGCGATCTGGACGCAGCGCTCTCGCTTCTCGGCTATTCTTCCGATACACCTGCACTCGCGCAGAACTGAGCTCCGACGCAACCGACGCCGCCCCAGTACAGCCCATCGGGGAGCTGTCGATAAAGTGCACATACGAAAAGCCCCCCTCTTGAAATGAAAGAGGGAGGCTTGCGCACGTATCATCGGGTGCGAATCTGGAAAGCTCAGACGGCAAAATCCTCTACCTTCTTGCCGCGCGCCAGGGCCTCCTCCAGCCATTTCGGCTTGCGCCCTCTCCCCGCCCACGTGTTCTCCGGATTGTTCGGATCCCGGTACTTTATCGGCGCCTTTCCTTTTCGCTTATTGCCCCGCGGCGTCCCCGAGATCTCGCTGAGTGGAATGCCTGCCTCGTCTGCAATGGAGCGAATTTTTCGCAGCGCCTCTTCTTTTTCCTGCCGTGTGCGTTTTTCGATTTCGCGCAGAATCTGGTCCTGGAGCGAAAATAGCTCCGTACGGCTCTTGTTTGAAAGATCCATCTCTGTTTCGATAATTGGGTGAGGAAGAAAATAAGTCCGTCACAATGCTGAGGTTCGTTCCTGGCAAGGCGGAATTGTACTGGGCATTAGACGTAAAATAATATCATTATGCCACGTCGTCAAATCCCATTCTAATTTTTTGAGCACGCGAATGCACCGGCAGATGCGGAACATGGACATTAGTGTACAAACGATTGAAGAGTGTTAACTTTCCATCCGGTTATTTTATATGATCATATCAATTGAGTCCGGAGCAAATGGACAACCAGCCAATAGCTGCTTGAGGTAGAAGATATAGCCATAAGCGACGCGGGCGCACACCGGACTGGCCCTTACAAACAGGGCAGGCGTCCACCCGCAACAGGCAGGACGGGGCGGTCTTTCCCCTGCTAATCTATCTACCTCGTCGACACCAGCCGGTTGTAAGAAACCATCCTGCGCGCTGTTGTAAGAGGTTACTTGTTCCAGAGAAGAAGCGGCATTAGAAGTTGAAAACGGTTTTGCGATTCGCCCTTTGTGCGGACATGGCTACTGCTCGTACGCTCCTCGCCTCTCTTTCTATTTTGCTCATTGGATCAGGTTGCGCGAGCACTCTTCCTGCCGTCGAACAGCCGCATACCCTGGCCGGCGTAAACCACGCCCTTCGTGGGAAAGACGCCGTCATCACGCTTTTTGATGGGCAGATCATTCAGAATGCCTACGAGGTGCGCCTCGACGCTCATTTTACAGCGTTCAGCCGCCTCGGTAACAGAGTGCGAATACCCACGTCCGACGTGGCGGAAATCTCTGTGCAGTTGGGTTCAGGCGCCGGCATTGGCGCGCTCATCGGAGCTGTGCCGGGCGCTTTCTTTTTGACCGGGGGTTTGATTGAATATGCACGGCTGAAGGCCAATCCGGATGCCGGCGGCTATGCTGCGGGCATCGGCATAGCCCTGGCGATCGGATACGGCACCCTCGGCCTTATCTTCGGACCTCCCCTCGGGGCAATTCTCGGACGAGCAGTCCGCCACGCTACGTCAATAGTCGTCTATACTGGCCCTATCGATCAATATGTCGGCAGAGATAAATGAGCGTGCCGGATGCTTGAGGGCACGTGCCTTCAGGCATCCGGCACGCTCTCACGACTAAAGTCGACGCCCGATGCCGAACCATTCTCCGCAAGGGGGCAGCGTCTAAAATCCACCCTCGGCTTGATCCACCAACCACCCCGACACCCACGTGAGTAGCTACTGTACCTCTGCCCCCGGCCACCCTTTCCACGGACCCTACCACGACCTCGAATATGGCTTTCCGCTCCGGGACGACAACGAGCTGTTCGAGCGGCTCATGCTGGAGATCAACCAGGCCGGGCTCTCGTGGCTTACGGTGCTCAAAAAGCGTGAGGCCTTTCGCGCGGCCTTCCACGGATTCGACGTCGATGCCGTAGCTGCGTACGGCGACTCCGACCGTGAACGATTGCTCGCCGACCCCGGCATCATCCGCAACCGTCTCAAGATCGACGCAGCCATCGAGAACGCGCGCCGGATTCAGGGTATCCGAGCGGAATACGGCTCCTTCGCCGTCTGGCTGGATACGCATCACCCTCAGCATAAGCCCGAATGGGTGAAGCTGTTCAAAAAGACGTTCCGCTTTACCGGTGGAGAGATCGTCGGGGAGTTCCTGATGAGTACCGGCTACCTGCCCGGCGCGCACGATCCGTCCTGCCCCGTCCACGCCCGCATCTTGACCCTGAATCCTCCCTGGCACGTCGCAACACATGCGCCCTCGCAATCTACGTGAGCGTGATGTGCAGGTAGGGCAAAGAGACGTGAAGTACGTGCACACCGCCACCTGTTCGACTCTCTGCCTGCAATAGCAGGCCCCGGCACCTGCAGTACCCATTCCACTGTTTAGGTGGAAGCGTCTGCAACGATACCGTTCCACGCCGGAACGTTAGCCCCTGCCGGAACATGGATTGCCCACCGTCCCTGACCGTGCGCCGCAAACGGCTGGCCGAGCAGCGCACGGATCGGTTTAGTTCAACGCAATCCGTATTCCCATGAAAAACATGCTCTTCCGGAGCGTGGCCGTAGCCGCGCTCATCTCCACGCCGCTCGTTTTCGCCGCCTGCGACGCGACAGGCTCTGAAGGTGAAGTGACCATCCACGGCCGGGTGACCGACAACGCCACATACGGCCAGTCAGGCTCCGACGTGCAGGACGCCAGCGTACAGGCGCGGCAAGTAGACGACGACGGCGAGACCCACGAAGCCGATGGATCTGCGCAGACCGACCAATCCGGCCGTTACACGCTCAACGTTTCGAACGCGACCGACGTCATGCTGGTCACTGCAACAGACAGCAGCGGATTCAACTCCAGCACGCTGGTCTACACCGATGGTAAATCCTCCGTCAACGCCGCGCCGGTCACCGCCGAGTCGGATGCCGAAGCGCAGGTTTACCTCGAAGCCAGGCAGGAGGACGAAGGCAGCGACGTGACCCTCGGGGACGTAGCCGCCTACGTGACGAGTGAGGTGGCCGCGCAGATCAAGGCGGGTGAGGCTACGGCCGCACAGGTGGCGGCTGTCCTTCGTGCGGAAGCCAGGGCTCGGGCCGAAACCCTGCGGCAACAGGCGAGCGAGGAGAAGGCCCGGGCGGTGCATGACGAAGAGTTGAATGCTTATCTCACGTTGCAGAGCGATCTCTCCGCAGCAACGAGCGTACAGGCGGCTGAGGAGGCGACGGCCAGCTTTGAGAATGCCTTCGTGGATGCATACGATCAGGCGGATGTGGACGCCAGGGTGATGGCGCAGGCCGAACTCGCGGCCCGTGCCGCCCTCGACAAGTTTGACACGGGCGTAGGCTCCTCGCAGGCCCGCTCTGCACTTCATCAGCGCGCCCAGGTTCTGGCGGCCCTGGCGACCTCGCAGGCCACCACCGAGACCTTCCGCGCTCGGGATGCGGCGAGCGCTCGCGTCGACGCCGTCGAGCAAGCCGGTGCGACACTCGTCGGGAAGGTCCGGGCGGCTGCGTCGACCGACGCCATCACACAGGCCTACGCGGATTACCAGGCCACCGTCAAGCAGCAGTTGGCCGATGAACTCGGCGTGGCGCTGGCTGCCGTCAATGCCGCACTGGATGCGACGGCGACTGCCACGACCGCACTTCAGGTCGGCGTAGCGGCGGCCGGTTCGGCGAGCCAGATTGCGGATTTGTACGCAACCTTCTTCACGGCGAGTGAGGCCGCCATCAGCCAGTCACTGGCAGGCAACGCCAAAGCGGAGCTCGGGGCCTCCGTTCTCGCTATCCTGGCCGTTCAGTAAACGCTGCCACTGTCCATCAGAAAGGGGCGGCCTCGATTCAGTTCATCGGGCCGCCTCTTTCTCCTTTTTGCCACAGCCTCCGGATCACAACCGACGAGGTCCACACCCCTCGAAGACGTGAGCACTTCGACTCCACTAGTCCACCAGCAGCGCAAACGGATGCCGCTCGGGCAGCGTCGGTGCCGTAGAGAGCCCTAACGGACGGACGGCCTCGGTCTCGTCGAACCAGACGTACTCGTCGAACTGTTGCGGGAGCACGGCCCCGAAGTAGTGGCTCTGCAGTTCCGTTTCAGGTCTATAAATGACCCCGATGGCGCGTTCCAGGCGCGGGTCCATCAGTTCGTGCCGCAGGTTCGGGTCCGCCGTTTGGCGCAGGGGGAGGAAGAACTTCGGTACGCCGCTGTCGTGGCACAGGCGTTCGTAGCTCCGCCGGTGCGACGGGCGCACCTGCTTGAACTCGACCGATCCGCCCCAGGAAGTTGCGGCCGCCACTGTGCCCGTATGCGTCCCGAAGCCGATATCGTAGACGCCTTCGCCGAACTCTTCCCGGCTGAGATACCCGATGTTGATCTCCCCGCGGGCGTACATCTGCGTCGCCGCAGCATTCCCCACGTGCGAATTGTGCGCCCACACCACTGCCTTCGAGTTCGCTCCCCTGAATTTCAGGACGGCCTTGAGCGTCTCGAACATGTGCCGGTCGCGTAGATTCCAGCTCTCGGGCGAGCCGTAGTACATGATCCGGTAGTATTCCTCGGCGCTCTTTACCACGGCAGCGTTCTGCTGCGCATCGAAGTAGCGTCCCCCATCCTGTTGCGAGAGCCGCATGCGTTCCTTGAGGAGATCCTGTAGCATCTCGACGGCTTCCGCTTCGCAGTCGCGGTGGTGTTCCGAGATGACGGCGTGGCCATACAGGGCGGGGTCCGCCTGGAAAGGGAGCAGGCAGCTATAGCGCTCTCGTGCTGATTGCTCCAGTTGGGGATCTACTTTCCCAAGATATTTCAGAACCTCGTGGATGGAGGTATACATGCTGTACATGTCCAGCCCGTAGAAGCCGGCCTGTCGCTCGTCATCCACGTTCTCATTGTACGCCCGCAGCCATTCTATGAACTCCAGCACCTCCATGTTGCGCCACATCCAGGACGGGAACCGGTCGAATGCCTGCCAGGCTCGTTCTCCCTTGCCGGCACGGCCCCGGACATATTCATCGATGTGCTCGGCGTCGGGCCAGTCGGCTTCGGCGGACACGATGGTGAAGCCGTTCCGCTCGATGAGGGCGCGTGTGATCTGTGCGCGCATCTGGTAGAACTCGGACGTGCCGTGCGATGCCTCTCCGATGAGTACCACGCGCGCATCGCCGATCCGGTCCAGCAGAGCATCCAATGATGCCGTCTCGATCGCGTCGAACGGCTCGGCCGTCTGGCCGATCAGGGCGGCGAGTTCGGCCGGACCGCGGTAGGCTCGGATGGGCTCTGTCCGTTCTTCCACCGTTTCTTCCGTGTGCTGCACGTCGGAGTCTGCGTGTACGACGTCGGTCGTGCCGGGGGCGAGGTGCGCCTCGAACCAGTCGGCCGCGAGATCGGCCACCTGATCCAGGGCACCGGGCTCCTCAAACAGGTGGGAGGCCCCCGGCACGATCTCCATCCGCTTCTCGGCGTTGACCTGGGCGAACGCCTCCTCGTTCATCTCGATGACCTGGTAGTCGCGTCCGCCCACGATGAGCAGGGTAGGAGCCTCAATCCGGTGCAGGGCATCCCCGGCCAGGTCCACCCGCCCGCCCCGGGAAACGACGGCCAGCACGCGCCCGGGCCGTTCTGTGGCCGCAATGACGGCGGCACCGCCGCCCGTGCTCGCCCCGAAAAGGCCGACCGGCAGGCCGTCTGTCGCCTCTTCCTCATCCAGCCAGTCTACCGCCCCTGCCAGGCGCCGCGCGAGCATCGGGATGTCGAACCGGAGGTGGGCCGTGTACCGATCGATCGCCTCCTCGTCCGGCGTCAGCAGATCCATGAGCAGCGTGCCGAGCCGGGACCGCCGCAGCCGCTCGGCAACACGTTTGTTGCGCCGGCTATGCCTGCTGCTCCCGCTGCCGTGTGCGAACAAAACAACGCCGCGCGCGCCCTCCGGCACGATCAACTCTCCCTCAAGCGTCACGCCGTCCGTCTCGATCCGGACGGTGTCCTCAAAACGATCCGTTAGTGTCGCCATCTCCTCGCTCGTTTTGTCGTTAACGAGATTCCCGCACTCCCATACGCTCAAACCCTCAACTCACGAACACTCGCTAAGCATGCTCTTGCGCGTGCGCTTTCTCCAGCAGTTCGATCACCTCCTCGTCCGTGGTTTGAGCGAAATCCTCGAACCAGAGTCCGACGGCATGAAAAGGCTCCGGCGTGGCGCCGCATACGAGGTCATCCACTTCGCCGCGCAATGCTTCGGCGGTCTCGCGTGGGCACACCCCGACGGCGAGCACGATGTGCCTGGGCCGCATCTGGCGTACAGAGTGGATCGCAGCCAGCGCGGTAATGCCCGTCGCCAGGCCGTCGTCCACGATGATGACTGTCTTCCCTTCCAACTCCAGTTCGCCGTCTCCCCGGTAGTTGTGAAGCCTGCGCCGCATCTCCGCCCGCTCACGGGCCGCCACTTCATCGATCTCGGCCTCCGAAATGTGCAGCACTTCGATGGTATACCGGTCCAGCAGAATGACGCCGCCCGGCGCCACCGCCCCGATGCCGAGTTCGGGCTGTTCAGGCGCCCCGAGCTTGCGCGCCACGATGATATCCAGGGGAGCGTGCAAGGCGCGGGCAATCTCGTACCCCACCACGACCCCTCCGCGTGGGAGGCCGAGCACGATCGGATCCTCGTCGCGGTAGTGCTCAAGCGCGTCCGCAAGCTTCCGGCCTGCCTCTACTCTGTCTTTGAATACGGGCGTAATTGACCGCATATTCCCACCCTCACGTGTGAGATACCTCCTGTGGTCTACAGGGCGAAATCACGGGGGTTCACGCCACGCCGCCTGAAAATTGTGACGATGTCACTAAACTGTGATCGGATGGGTGCTTTCGCAGGCCGGGATCCCCGTCCGATGCGGCGGAATAGCACCTGCTCTACCGGTCGCCTCCAATCTTTCACCATAGATGACCACAGACGCCAGCATGAACGGACCCGAAAAGGAATTGCAGGATGCCGCCGAGACCGTACCGACCTTCGTGGTCGACGGGTCGCGCAGCCGTGCCGCATTCAGCATAAAATACCTGGCCGGGCGCATCGAAGGAGTGTTCACGCGGATCAGCGGTTCGCTCCTCTTCGATCCTGCCCGGCCGGACTCCACGGCGGCCCGGATAGAAGTCGATACGCGGAGCCTGGACACAGGCCACCCGGAACGAGACCGGCACCTGCGGGCGCATGGTTTCCTGAATGCGGATCGCTATCCCGAGATTCGTTTCGCGAGCAGCGCGGCTCGTTCCGTTTCACAGAACGTAATAGAGTTGACGGGGGATCTCACCCTGCACGGGGCTACCAATCAGATCCGTCTGAAGGCAACGTGCATCAGCGTAACGGAGCCCCCGGAGGGTGGGCGCAACGTCGTGTTCGACGCTCGTGCGGAAATCAGCCGCCGCGATTTCGGCATCAGCCTGCCCCCGATACTCGACCTCGCCGACTTCCTGGTGAGCGATCGCATCGACCTCTCCTTCGACATCCACGCAACGGAGCACTTCCGGCCGGAAGGCGCTCCTGTGTAATAGGGGCCGCTCCCTCGCGGCAGTCACTGTGCAAGAATCTGGCGATTCCGTGAAACCTTCGCTCGTCCGCAGAAAGATTGAAACTTTTGAACAGCAGAACCGCTTTTGTAGCTTGATCGAAGACACCTACCCAAGATCGGTGACCCCATGAGTAAGAGTCCTGCACAGGTATTCCACTTGCTGATCGCAGACGACGAACCCGAAATCCGGCAGGGATTGCAGGACTACTTCGAGCTACACGGTTACCGGGTCACCACGGCAGCCGACGGCGAGGCGGCGCTGGCAGCCGCCCGGGAGTCGGACGGCATTCATCTCGCGCTTTTGGACGTGATGATGCCCAGGAAGAACGGCTTCGACGTGCTCCGTGAGATGCGGGCGCAGGGGATCGACCTCCCCGCCCTCATGCTGACGGCACGCGGCTCCCAGGAAGACGTCCTGCAGGGCTTCGGCCTCGGCGTGGAGGACTATGTCACCAAGCCGTTCAACGCCGAGGTGCTGGCGCTGCGCATCAGAGCAATTCTTTCGCGTCGCCTACCGCCCTCCGAACAGCCGATGGAAATCCACCAGATCGGAAACCTGGAGGTGAATTTCAGCTCGCACGAGGCTTTCCGCGGCGAGGAGCCCGTCGAACTCACCACGCAGGAGTACGACCTGCTTCGCTACATGATCGTCAACAAGGGGCGAACCCTCACGCGGGAGCAGATCCTGGAGGACGTGTGGGCGCTCCCGCCGGACCTCATCACCCGCACCATCGACCGCCACATCGCCTCTCTTCGCAAGAAGATCGAGCCGAACCCTGCCGTGCCCGTCTTCATCGAAACCGTCTACGGCGTAGGCTATCGTCTCCGGGACCGCGCTCTTGAACCGGATGAAGAGCTGACGGAGTTCCCCCAGCCGGCCCTTCCGCACCTGCCGGGGCATTCCATCTAGCCCCCGGCCTGTTCTCCGGCTGTTCCGCTTCGCCCTTCCCCACCTTACGTTTCAATCCTGAAACGACCATCGCGTTGGTTGGCGTTTAACTGCCTCCGGCATTATAATACCAGCATCATTCTGGCTTACGCACTAGCCAGCGCCTGCTTGAACAGTCGGCGTGATCTGCCGGCCGGCGTGAGCCGTCACCCTGGCTAACCTTCGAGCTTATGGATCGGACTCGCATCTCACCCGTCGATCTCTCCAGCACACTCTCCACCAACTGGATCATCAACCGCAAGATGGACCTCACCTGGTTCATCGGCGGAGCGCTGGGGGGCTATGCCCTCTTTTTCATGCACGCCGGCCTCGGCTGGGACATGGTGGGCATCTGGTTTCTCTGGGTCGTCTTTCTGGACAGCCCGCACTTCTTCGGCACCATCAGCCGCACGTACCTGGACAAGCAGGAGTTTCACGCGCGCAAGAAGCTGCTGACGTGGAGCCTGCTCTGGTTCCTGGCCGGTCCTGCCATGCTGCTCCTCGGCTACGGCCTCTACAAAGCCGGGATCGGCTCGTACGACGTTCCGTGGAAGCTCTTCCTCATCTTCTTCGGCCTGTGGGCGTACTGGCACGTCGTGCGCCAGCACTACGGTTTCCTCCGGCTCTACCAGAAGAAAAACGGCGACAACAATCCCGTCGACTGGAGGGTGGACAGCACGCTGCTCTACGCCGGGCTGCTCCTGCCTTTCCTCGTATACATCGTCCGCCATCCGGAAACACGTGCGCAACTCGGCCTTTCGGCGAAGCTGCCTGCCTATCCGGCCCTTCCCGCAGCCGGGCGGTGGGACGTTCCTTTCAACCTGAACTATCTCACGGCCCTTTCCTGGGAGCACTGGGTCATTGCGATCTCCGCCGCCGCCATCGGCACGCTCGCAGCCGCCTACCTGATCCGGCAGTTCGTGAAGGTCAGTCAGGGCGAGAAGGTGAACCTGCCCAAGACGCTCTTTCTCCTGGCGGTCGTCCCGCTTCACGTCTACGTCTGCTTCTCCTCGGCGGTGTTGACGACAGGCGTGCTCGCCTTCGGGGCGTTCGTGACGATCTTCCACGACCTGCAGTACCACGCCCTCATCTGGTTCCACCACCGCAACCGGTACCATAAGCCGGGCGTGGACCAGAAGCAGTTCGGGCTCGCTCCGAAGATCTCGAAGAACTTCGCGATGTACGCGGGCTGCGCCATCGGCTTCGCCGTCGTTTTCCGCCTCATGGGCTGCACGTTGAACGTGACCCCCGGCTGTACGCCCTTCCTGATCACCAGTGAGATCCAGCTCTTCGGCGCCATCCACACAGATTCGCTCCTGAAGGCTTTTCTGCTCGGTTTTCCGCTGCACCACTACTTCGTAGACCAGTACATCTGGAAGACCAGCAAGAGCAAATCTCTCCAGAAGGATTTGAAGCTGGACAAGACCTGATCTACATTCCGGTTCTCATTTCTTAGATTGTGCCTCAAAGGGGCACGGCGGCATGCCGCCGTGCCCCTTGTACCATCTCCGCTCCCTCATCACAGCCATCGGCGGCCGGCTGCCCGTCGTCCGAGGTCCACGTCATGCTTCCTCGCCTCAGCTTCCTCCTCGCACTCTGTTGCCTTTCGCTCGCCGTTAAGGCCCAGCCTGTCCGCCTCATTTTCGACACCGATATGGGCAACGACGTGGACGACGCCCTCGCCCTCGCCATTATCCACGCGTTGGAGAGCAGGGGAGAAGCGAAGCTGCTGGCCGTCACTGTCACGAAGGACAACAAGTGGGCGGCCCCCTACATCGATGCCGTCAACACCTTTTACGGCCGCGGCGACGTCCCCATCGGAGTCGTAAAAGACGGCAAGACGCCCGACGACCGGGATATGATCAGGGTCCCGGCCGGCCGGCGGAATGCGGACGGATCTTACGTATACCCCCACGACCTCGTCGACGGCACGACCGCTCCCGACGCGGTGTCCGTCCTCCGCAAGACCCTCGCTGCCGAGCCGGACAGCGCCGTGACCATCGTGCAGGTCGGGTTCAGCACCAACCTGGCCCGTCTGCTCGACTCCGGACCCGACCAGTACAGCCCGCTCAACGGCCGCGCGCTCGTCCGCCGCAAGGTCCGTCTCCTGTCCATGATGGCCGGCGCCTTCCCGGAGGGCAACCCTGAATATAACGTCGTGACGGACATTCCTGCGGCCCGCCACGTCTTCGCCGACTGGCCCACGCCCATCATCACCAGCGGCTTCGAGGTCGGCGCAACCATCCTGTACCCTGTCCGTAGCATCCTCTGGCACTACGGCTACGTGCCGGACCACCCCATCGTAGACGCCTACAAGAACCTGTTGCCGATGCCCTACGACCGGCCCACGTGGGACCTCACGGCCGTGCTCTACGCCGTCCGCCCGGACGGGGGCTACTTCGACCTCTCGGAGCCCGGCACCATCGGCGTGCGCGACGACGGGTGCACCTACCTCGTTCCGGCACGAGATGGGCAGCGGCGCTATCTCAAAGTGGACGACATCCAGCGGGCTCGTATCCTGGAGGCTGAAATGGAACTGGCCAGTCAGCCACCGGATCGCGCTTCGATACCCTGATGCAAACAGACCCGAGCTATGGCAAGACGTACCACGACTCCTGAAAACCAGACCACAGAAGATCTGGAGCGAGAAGCCCGCAAACGTGTAAGGGAGTTTCGCGACTTCTACGTCCACCTGGCCACCTACGTGGTGGTTAACTTATTCCTCATCGCCCTCAATCTGATCACCTCTCCCGAATACTTGTGGGCGCTCTTTCCTTTGCTGGGATGGGGCATCGGGCTCGGCTCGCACGCCGTATCCGTCTTTGGCCTGTTCGGCATCTGGAACAAGGAGTGGGAGGAGCGCAAGGTTCGGGAATACGTCCTCCAGCGCCAGAGCGGTCTGAGCGATGCGGAGATCCGGCAACTCCTGCACGACGAAATGCAGGCCAGCCGTCAGGCACTCCCGACCCCCACCGAATGGGAACGCCTCCAGCAACGCCTGGAGCACCTCGAAGCCATCGTCACCAGCGAGGACTGGGACAGGCTTCACGATCCGCTCCTCGCGGCGACTCCCGAGCCTGAGCTTTCGCTACCGGAGGAAGACGAAGCCCCCTTTCAGCATGCCGCTCGCCTGGCCCGGCGCATACGATAGTCGTGCGTGGTACGTGTGTGCTGCGGGTTGGCACACTTTTGATCGCGTTCAAGTTCGGCAGGGGGATGGCACACTTCCTGTATTTTTCTGTGTGGGCACCGATTCTGCGTTTCCAAAGCGTTTCGGGTGATCTGGATGGCACAGATGGCACAACTCTGGTTGAAGGTTGAAGGTTAGAAGGTCGAAGGTTTATGGGATTGCGGGTTGTTTTTGAGGGTTTGCGCACATGGCACACATTCGACCGGTTTTTTGGCGTGCCGGCCGAATCCGGCCTTTTCCGGGCGTTTTGTGGGTTTTGGATGGCACACATGGCACAACTCTGGTTGGAATGTTGAGGATTAGCGGGTTGATGGTTGTTTATACCCCCTCGCCCCCGGTGAGGGCGAGGGCGTTTTTTTGATGGCACAGGTGGCACACATTCACCGGGTGACCGGCAGACCAGACGGGGTTCAGTCCGGCCCGTTGCCTGCTGGATCAGGGGAGTCACCCGGTGAATCGGGGGGTTGCATGGATCCGGGGCATGGCACACGTGGCGCAGGGTTGTGCCATAGGGCCTTGCGGCTCCTCGTAATGGCGCGGCCACCTGGAGAGGGGGCATCACAGATCAGGACGTCAAAGAACGTGGGCGGCGTGGGTTGGGGGAGGTCTATAGGTATGTATGAAAATATGTGTCGCTGGGCAAGGTTTTGTTTTTAACCTTGCCTTTTCGGATTACTGGTTGAGGGGGTGGGTACTACCTTCTCGATTCAGGATGGAGGGTGGCGCTACGACAGAAGAAGCCCCGACCGGTTTGCCAGTCGGGGCTTTTTTGCGGAGAGGTGGTGTTTGGTAACCGCGCTTACTCGTTCGGCTTGGTGAGCGCCGTCATCAGGGTGCCGCCCTGGTTGGGAACCACGACCCGCACCAGGAACGAAGCGCCCGGGTGGACCTTCGCGTAGACCTTCTGGAAGTCGTCTACGCTCTTCACCGGCTGGCGATCGATCTCAGTGATGATCATGCCGGCCTGAAGGCCCGCCTCACGGAAGGCTGCGCTGGACTGGTCGACGTCCGTGATGACGACGCCGTCCACGTGGTCTTTCAGGCCGAGGCGCTGTGCCCAGTCGGAGGTGATGTTGCCGACCTGGATGCCCAGATCCTCCATCATCCGGCTGTTGCCTGCGTCGTCATCTCCCAGGTCGCTATTCGAGTGGGAGGCGGTCTCATCGGTATCGGCGCGGCCGAGCGTCACCGTGAAATCCTTCACGTTGCCCTCCCGATTCACCCGGACCTGGAGCTTGTCACCGGGCCGCTTCGCACCGATCACCTGTGCTACTTCCAGGTAGTTCGTCAACTCGTGCCCGTCGAGCGCGACGATCACGTCGCCTGCCTTCAGGCCTGCTTTATCGGCCGCAGAGCCGTCGACCACATCCGCTACCAGTGCGGCGCCATTCGGCAGGTCGAGCGCTTCGACGAGGGACTCGGAGGCCGGGCCGTACTGCACGCCCAGTCGCGCGTGCTCCACGCTCCCCGTTGCGATGAGCTGCTCGGAGATCACCTTCACCGTGTTCACCGGGATGGCGAAGCCGATGCCCTGATAGCCGCCCGTTTCGGTATAGATGGCGGAATTGATCCCGATAAGCTGCCCGTGCAGGTCCACCAGCGGACCGCCCGAGTTGCCCGGGTTGATGGCCGCGTCGGTCTGGATGTACGTCTGCACGCCTTCAGGTCCCTGCGACAGGCGGCCCACGGCACTAATGATACCGGCGGTGACCGTGTTGCTCAGGGTCCGCGACAGCGGCGATCCGAAGGCCATCACCGGCTGTCCCGGCTTCAACCCGTCGGAGTTGCCGAACGAGACGACGGGCAGGTGCTCGGCATCGATCTTAATGACAGCCAGATCGCTTCGAGGATCGGTGCCGATGATCTCCGCGTCGTACTCCGTTCCGTCGAGCGTCTTCACCTGCAGGTGGTCGGCGCCGTCCACTACGTGGTTGTTCGTGATGATGTAGCCGTTGCTGCGGACGATGACCCCGGAGCCCATGCCCTCCTGATGCTGTTCACGCCCGGGTCGCTGCGGCATATTGCCGAAAAAGCCCTCAAACGGGGTGCCCTCGAAGGGGTTGGACTGCATCGCCGGCGCCTTTACGGTCTTCTCCGAGAAGATCTGGACGACCGTCGGGTTCACTGCGGCGGCTACGGCGGTATACGCCTGTTCGAGGTCGTCCGCACCGGTAATGATTACGGGAGGATCGGTGGGGCCTTTGGCGAGCGTTACCTTTGCGGCGGCCTCGCCGCGGTCAAAAATATTGGCGCCCGCCGTCGTGAACAGGATTCCGGAGAACCAAGCCACGAGCAGGAAGACGGCAATAGGAATTTTGCGTTTCATCATGTGCGTCAGTATCGATTCGTTTGAATACGTGAATGCTTGCCTGGCAGGTGTGCGGATCTCCGCGACCGGCCCGCTCGTCGCGCGTGTGGGTACTCGATCCGGAGATGTTCGCCCGGTGTATACATAACCGGTCAGGCGGGCTTTTTATTGTGCCGGATCTGCCTATCTGACAGGCGGCGGGACCGTCCTGCGGTACGTCTATAGTGTCGCAAGCAGAGTGCCAGGAAGTGTGTCTAAAGTGTTGCAAATATGTGGTCTTGC
>DASSAV010000325.1:0-11829 GCA_035699265.1 Rhodothermales bacterium | reverse complement strand
ATCGGCCAGGGCGGTCGAGGGGTTGGGGTAGACGTTGGTGTTGAGGAGCGCCTTGTTATTCTGGTCCTCCGTGAACCGGTCGAAGACCATCGGGAGGATCTGCGTAGGGGTGTTATTCGTGGGAATGCCCCAGCAGCCCATACCGGCCACTTCCGTATTGGGACAGTCCTGCTGCCCGTTTTCGGGGTCGTCGTCCGTAATGTCGAACGAGCCGACGAACCCCAGGCCGTGACCAAGCTCATGGAGCACGACGGTAACGAGATCGTACTTATTCGGGGGCGGGTTGCCCTCCGTACCGAAATACCAGTCCGGGAACTGGCTGTTGAAGGTCGCCACGATATCGGCTCTGCTGCCCGTAAAGTTCTCGCCCGCCATAGACTCGGCCAGGGCCGAGGCATACCACGTGTCCGGAAACGGCGCTCCTGAGAAGGAAACCAGCCTCGGCCCGGCGGTTCCTAGCGTGCTCGCGCCGAGCGAATCCCAGGACGCATCTACGTTGATGGTATCGGCTTGCAAGTATGTCGCCCAGATTTCTCCAGCCTTCGTAAAGGCCTCTCTCGCCGCCACCGGGAAGTTGCCAATGAAATTAAAAACGAAAGTGGCCGTGGGGGTAGGAGCCCGCTTGCCCGCCGCGTGCTCCGGGCGAACGACCGTATTGACGTTATAGTCCTGCGCGTAGAGCGTGTCCGCGAAGTACGGGCCGCTCGACAGAATTTGCGCGTGCGCCGGAACCGAGGCAAAGCCCGAGAGAACGGCCATGGCGGAACACAACAGGAGGGCTGCCCGCCTGTCCCGTAGGCCGGTGGCGCCGAACCGTCCATGCCGCCCGGCGGGCGACGACGGGGCTTGATACTGCATCATGGAATCGTTGTACCAGTTGAACTGCTATGCCTCGGGCTATGTACCTGGCTCGACGCCGTATCAGGTGCGTCCGTGTTAAAATAAGCACGCACCACTTAAGGTATCGACCATTTCCGCTTAAGATGTAATTACCTCGTTGTAAGTAGTCCGTGGCCAGTTGCCAGTTGTGCGAGGGACGACCACCGGCGGCTGACTGTAGACTGCTGCTTAATTCATTTGAGGGGTCGAGCATTGCGATAACCTTCAGTAGGAACAGGTTGACAGAAGACACGTTGTGTGTAATTTGTACAAAAGTCACCAACCCTCAATGGCTACCGCCATGTCGATAAGTACCGGGAAGGCACGAAGAGCGTTTTCGGACGTGATCAATCGGGCCAGCTATCTAAAAGAACGGGTGATCCTTACCCGGCACGGTAAGCCTGTGGCCGCCATCGTGCCCATTGAGGACGTGGAGGCATTAGAGGAGGCAGGCAATGAGTCCGGGCGCGAGTTCTGGGTCAGCGGCAAGCGTCCTACACCGGAGGAAGTCGAACATACGCTGACCGAACTCGAGGCGCTAAGCCGGCGGCAACGGCTGAAGGGGCTGAGTATCCGGGAGATGATCGAGGAGGGCCGACCATAAATGCCTGCATACGTGCTTGACGGTTCTATGACTATGGCCTGGTGCTTCTCAGACGAAGCAACATCAGAAACCGAAGCCGCCCGCCAGGTGCTACGAAACGATACCGCCCTTGCTCCGTCGATCTGGCTACTGGAAACAACCAACGTGCTACTCGTAGCACTGCGCCGTGGCCGGATCAGCGAGGCAGATGCACAGCAGAGCATTTCCTTGCTCCATGCCTTGCCGGTACGAATCGTGCAATTTTCGGCCCGGCAGACGTTTGACGAAATTCTCTCCCTGGCAAGAACCTCGCAGCTATCAGCCTGCGATGCAGCATACTTGTATCTGGCTGTCGCGAGAAATCTGCCATTAGCAACACTGGATGCGGCACTTGCGACAGCAGCAAAAGCGCTTGGCGTCCCGCTTGTTCACGGACACTAGAGGGTGTGTATCATCTCCAGCACACGTGACATACCCCTACGCCGACAGTACGTCGCGGATTATGGAGAGGCCGGCGTCTACGTCTTTTTCCGCAATGGTGAGGGGGGAGCGGAAGCGGACGCTCCGGGGGCCGCAGCCGAGGATTACCAGGCCCTTGTCGAAGCAGGTTTTCAGGAACTGGTCTCGTTCCGCCGGGGTGGGGAGGTCGAAGGCGCACATGAGGCCGAGTCCGCGCACGGAAGTTACGACGGGGAAGTCCCGGGGCAACTCGTGCAGTCGGTCTTGCAGGTAGCCCCCTACCCTTCCCGCGTGTTCCACGAGCCGGTCTTCCTCGATCACCTCCAGGATGCGGTCGAACCGCACCATGTCCACCAGGTTGCCGCCCCATGTAGAGTTGATCCGGCTGGGGACTTGAAAGACGTGGTCCTGCACCTCGTCGAGCTTCCGGCTTGCGAGGAAGCCGCAGACCTGGGTCTTCTTGCCGAAAGCCATCAGGTCGGGCTCGACACCCAGTGCCTGGTGTGCCCAGAAGGCCCCCGTGATGCCGACACCGGTCTGCACTTCGTCGAACACGAGCAAGGCATCGTTCTCGTGGGCGAGGGCTTTCAGTTCACGCAGGAACTCGGGGCGGAAGTGGTTGTCGCCCCCCTCCCCCTGGATCGGCTCGATGATGATACAGGCAATATCGTCCCTGTTCTCGTGGAAGTGAGTTTTGGCCTGAGCGATGGCGAGGCGCTCCTCTTTTTCGGTGATCTCTAGATTCTCCTCCGTCCGGGGAAAGCGAATCCTGGGATTCAGCACGCGGGGCCAGTCGAACTTGGGGAAGTGAGCCGTCTTTTTGGGCTCTGTGTTGGTAAGGGAGAGCGTGTAGCCGGTGCGTCCGTGGAAGGCCTGGTCGAAGTGCAAGACCTGGTGGCCAACCTCGCGGCGGTAACCTTTGGCGAAGTTCTTCCGCACCTTCCAGTCGAAGGCAGCTTTCAGGGCGTTCTCCACGGCGAGAGCCCCGCCAGCAATGAAGAACGTATAGGGTAGGTAGCCTGGCATAGCGACACGGCTGAAGGTCTGGACGAAGCGGGCCAGGTATTCGGTGGGCACGTCAGAGTTCGTCACCTTGTTCAACGCAGCAATCTTGAGGCGCTTCAGGAAGTCTGCCTCCTCCGTAAGGCCCGGATGGTTCATCCCGAGCGCATTGGAGGCGTAGAAACCGAAGAAGTCGTACAGGTGACGGCCGGTGAGCTTGTCATAGAGATCGATGCCGCGGCTCTTTTCGAGATCGAGCACCAGACGCATCATGCCCTTCGTGAGCATGTGCTCGCTCAGGATCGGCTGGACGTCTTCGGGTTTGATCTGGGCCAGGACTGGCGTTTCCATTCCGTTGTTTGTTGTCGGTTGCTAGTTGTGTTCAAGTGTTCAGGTGTTCACGTGTTCTAGTGCTCATGGGGAAGAGGGTTGGCGAGTTGAGGATTGAGCGCCATTGAATCAACTGCCCTCCAGCATTACCAAGCAAGCTCTGACAACCTACAACGGACCACGGGGATCAATCGGCCCTGTTTGCTCGTAGCCCATGAGCCTCCGGCGGCTTATTTATAAAGCATCATCCTAGAAGTCCTGCATGGCCCAGTCCTCCTCCGCAGATCCAACTCGTTCCCGGTTCCAACCCGGCCAGATCGCGCTCAAGCGCGTGAAGAAGGACGCTCTCTTACCTACCACCGACGGGGACGGCGGTTTCTTCGAGTTGCCGGTGGTGGAAGCACCCGACGCGGCGAACGTCCGGGGCAGGCGGCCCGACTGGCTCCGCGTGCGGCTCCCTTATGGCGAGACCTACCGCAACATCGTCGACATCATCGACACGCACCAGTTGCACACCGTCTGCCAGAGCGCGCGGTGCCCGAACATGGGCGAATGCTGGACGGCGGGTACGGCGACGTTCATGATCCTCGGTAACGTCTGCACCCGGTCGTGCGGATTCTGCGCGGTGCTGACGGGCCGGCCAGATCCAGGGCTCGACTGGGACGAGCCACGCCGGGTGGCGGATGCCGTCCGGCTCATGGGCCTGCGGCACGCGGTGGTCACCAGCGTCAACCGGGACGAACGGAAGGACGGCGGCGCGCCGATCTTCGCCGAAACGATCCGCCAGATCCGGGAAGTACAGCCGGGCTGCACGGTGGAGGTGCTGATCCCCGACTTCCGCGGCGACCGGGATGCGCTCCAGATGGTGCTGGACGCTCGGCCCGAGATCCTGAACCACAACGTGGAGACGGTGCCGCGCCTGTACCGCCGGGTGCGGCCGCAGGCCAACTACCAGCGCTCGCTGGAGGTACTCCGGATCTCGAAGGCGCAGGGACTGCGCACGAAGAGCGGGATCATGGTCGGGCTGGGCGAGACGCAGGATGAGGTGCTGGCCCTGATGGACGACTTTGCGGAACTCGGACTGGACGTGATGACCATCGGGCAGTATTTGCAGCCGACGAAAATGCACCTGCCGGTGGAGGAGTTCGTGCACCCCGACGTATTCCGGTGGTACAAGGAGGTCGGCGAGCAGAAGGGGATCGAGCACGTGGAGAGCGGACCGCTGGTGCGGTCATCGTACCACGCCGAGCGGCACGTGTGAGTCGATTTTGGATTTTGGATTCGCGGAATTTGGATTCACGCTACGGGGGTGTCGACGTTGGCGAGGGGGGTGCCGCCGCGCTGGAGACAGAACGCGCCGAGAACGATCAGGAGGCCGGCTGCGATCTCAAGAGTCGAGGAGTCCATTCCGATAGTAGCCCAGCCGATGAGGAGTGTGGCGAGGGGAACGAGATTGCCATAGATGACGATTTGCGTCGGGCCTATGGCGCGCAGTGCGCGGGTTTTGACCCACTGCCCCACTCCGACGCCGACGGTCCCGCCAAGTAAGATGGCCACCCACGTCCAGAAGCCCAGGTTCAGCCAGCCCTGCCGGGCGACCGAGGGTGCGGCGATGAACATGTAGAAGATACCGCCGATGATCGTACGGGCTGTCACGATGGGGATTGCGCCGTAGCGGTTTGCGAGGGGCTTGATGAGGTGCAGTTCGGAGACGGAAAGGATGAGAGCGGCGAAGAGGTAGAGGTCGCCGAGGCGGTAGCTGGCGTTGGCCCACATGCCATCCATTGCGAGTCCGGCGGTGCCGAGCCCGGCCAGCAAAATGCCGAAACGGCCGAGCCCATTGAGGCGCTCCGTGTGCAGCCATCCCCCGAACAGGGCGCTGACGATGGGCGCGAGGGCCAGCCAGAAGGCGGCGCGCCCGGCATGCGTGAGGCCCAGCCCTTCGATCCCGAGCCAGGGTGCGAGGGTTGCGCCAAAGAGAGAGACGACCAGCAGGCGGGGCCATTCGGAGCGGCGGATGCGCGGCAGGATGATCCAGCGAGGGTCGCACCCGTGAGAGCGGCGTTGCCCGTAAAAGAGCAGGACCATGCCCACACCGCCCATCAGGAAGCGCGCCACGCTGAAGGTGATCGGCGTCATCTCGCGTAGCGCGACCTCGGCGAGAACGAAGTTGCTGCCCCACAATAGCGTGAACAGCCCGAGTACCGCATGGTGCGGCCACACCGCTTCCCGTTCGAGCAACGGCGCGGCGACCGGTTGCTCCGAGACGGTTATGGTTTCAGGCTGGCTGACTGTGGGTTCGGGCATGCTGTCAAGATACGTCTCTGTTTAGACAACTACCTCCGGCAGCCTATTCCCGGGGCGGTTTCTTGCGGTACGGAATAGTCGCCGCCGCGTTGCACGCAGCGCACCCCATCCGATGCCGTGCCAACCGACAGATTACGCTTTAACAGTGTATTCCTACACCGGCCCGGTCGATTCCGTAATTTCCGCCACCTTTCCGTCGAACACTTACCTTTTGCGATTATGCCACTGGAACGTACACTCGCCATTCTAAAGCCCGACTGCGTCCGGCGCAACCTCATCGGAGAGGTCGTGAAGCGCATTCAGGACGCCGGTTTCGAGATCCGCGCGATGAAGTTGGTACGGCTCACGAAGAAAGAAGCGGAGGGTTTCTACGCCGTGCACCGGGGACGGCCTTTCTTCGAGGAACTGACCGAGTTCATGTCCGGCGGACCCTGCGTGCCGATCGTGCTGGAGAAGGATAACGCAGTGGCGGATTTCCGAAAGCTCATCGGGGCGACCGATCCGGCCGAGGCCGATGCAGGCACCATCCGCCGGGACCTGGCGGAGTCAAAGGGGCAGAACATCGTACACGGCTCCGATTCCGAGGAAAACGGGCGGCTGGAGGCCAACTACTTCTTCCCCGAGCACCTGATCGTGGCGAACAGCTGAAGACGGCCGACCGCCACTGGAGCACGACCACGGACCGCCCCTGGATGGGTGTGGGGGTAGGAAGGGAGACGAGGAGCCTACGAATCCAGGAGGGGAGTTTGGGCGTTGGGGGCGGAGACGATTTTCGCTTAGGCGCCGGGTTTTTTCCAGGGAGGTGCAGTTTTGCCCAGGAAGGCAGCAATCCCAGCCCTACAGTCCTCCGTTCCCCGTGCGAGGGCGTTGAGGTGGGTCGCGTAGGACAGGGCTTCCGTCAACCCCATTCCCGGGACGTTTGCCAGGAGGCGCTTCGTGAGCATCATGGCGGTGGCGCTGTTCTCGGAAGCCAGTTCATACGCCAGGGTGTCTACTTCGGCATCGAGCCGGTCCGGCGGAACGGCGCGCGTAATGAGGCCGACATTAGCAGCCTCTTCCGCCCCAATGAGCCCTCCGCGCAGCAGAAGGTCCCGGGCCGCGGCCTCCCCTACCTTGCGCAGGACGAATACGCTGACGATGGCAGGCACGAAGCCGATGCGTACCTCGGTGAAACCGAGTTTCGCTTCGTGAGCGGCGATGCTGAAGTCGCACACGGCGGCCAGCCCGCAGCCGCCCGCAATGGCATGCCCTTTTAGCTTTGCAATAACGGGCTTCTGGTGGAGGTAAATTTGCTCGAAGAGCCGGGCCAACTGCTCGGAATCGACCAGGTTATCTGTGGCGGAGGCCTGTTCAAGTGCTTGCAGGGCGGCAAGGTCGGCTCCGGCGGAGAAGGCCTTTCCTGCTCCTGCCAGGACTATGACACGGATGGATTCATCGGCGGCTACGTCGTCCAGGGCGGCGGACAGGTCACGTACCAACTCGGTGTTCAGCGCATTCCGCTTGTCCGGGCGGTTGAGGGTAAGCGTGGCAATCCGACCCTGTTTCTCGACCAGGAGGGTATCAGGCATTGTAGCTGTTGGATGCGAAGAAGCGATACAGCGACCAGACCGTTTGCACGCTCTGGACTGCCTGCCGCACCAGGTCTCCTCTCATTTCTATCACGTCGGGACGAGTGAACTGGGTGCGGAGCCACAGGCCGCTGGCACGCTGTAAGCTAAGAAGGATCTCGTCCGAAACCGAAGAGACCTTTACGCTCACCTCGGCAGCGCCGGTCCCAAGATAGTAATCGAAGCGCCAGTCAGGGTGGCGAAGCAGGACTTCCAGGATCGACCGGAAGGCATGGGGATCGGCAGCAATGCGCCGTTTTGCATGCCTGAGCGCGGCAGGCGCATGCGACCCGAGGTACAGGCCGATGGAGAAGCCGTCCGGATCGATGCTGTGGGGAAGCTGGATATCTTTCAACCGGGTGTACCCATGCCGGTAGAAGGACATCCAGAGGTGGTGGTGACACCCTCCTGCCCCGAAGTCGTTTTTCAGAAGCCTGCTGAAGACGTTTCGCTCCGTTTCCCAGGGCAGCCCGTTCGGTAGGACGAGGTTGACTGCCAGGTCATCGCGGTACGCCCTGAACGGAGCCATGAGATACCGTTCGATGCCCGGCTTCTCCTGCCGGTACTGTTCGACGTGAGGGTGGGCGCGGAGCCGTTCCAGGATCTCGAACGCTTCCGGCCGGAAGCCTGGGAAAGTAGTGTCGAGCCGTTCCGGTACGTGAAGCTCGTCCGGTAGCGAGGGCTCAGGGGCGAGCATAGGTCAGGAGATATTCCTTGAGCGCTTCGACGGTGGGCGGCACTTCGGCGACAGCGGTTCCGTGCTGCCGAAGCTTTTCCAATTGCTCCGACGTAGGGGGGGGGATACCGAGGGCCTTGTGTACCGCCTCCGGGAACTTGGCCGGATGGGCTGTGGAGAGCACGATTGTGGCGGCATCTCTGCCGACTGCACTTTCGTACCGGCTGGCGGCTTCGAGACCGACCGCTGTATGTGGATCAGCAATGTAGCCAGTCTCCTCGTACACGCGGCGCATCGCGTCCAGGGTCTCGGCATCGGATACGCTGGTACCCCAGATCCAGGTACGGAGATCGTCTTCGCTCACGAGAGCGCGAAGCCGCTCGAAGTTGCTGGGGACGCCCACATCCATCGCGTTCGAGCGCGTGCGGCGGGACGGCTGGAAATCCATCCACCCTTCAGCCAGATGGCGTGGAAAGAAATCGTTGGCGTTGTGGGCGGCGATGAAGCGCTCTACGGGAAGCCCCGAGAGGGCGGAGAGCATGCCCCCGGTGAGGTTGCCCAGGTTGCCGCTGGGCACACAGAAACGCACACGCTCGTGCCCGGCCTGCACGTACCCCCAGAAGTAGTAGAGCATTTGCGGGAGCAGGCGGGCGACGTTGATCGAGTTGGCGGAAGAGAGAGGAAGACTCGCAAGATCAGGATCAACGAATGCCTGTTTCACCATGCGCTGGCAGTCGTCGAACGTCCCCTGCACGGCGAGCGCCTGCACACCGGGGCGCTTCACGATGAGTTGCCGTTCCTGCACGGGGCTGACCTGACCTTTCGGGAAGAGTAAGACGACGCGGATCTTCTCCTGCCCGGCGAAGCCGTCAGCCACGGCACTGCCGGTATCGCCACTGGTGGCAACCAGGATGGTCAACGGCTCCTCCTGGTCCCGCAGGAAATAGCTCATCAGGCGCGCCATCGTGCGGGCACCGAAGTCCTTGAACGAAAGCGTGGGGCCGTGGAAGAGCTCCAGTATGGACACGCCGTTCCAGGTGTCGCCCTCTAGCGGGACCAGCGGCGCATCGAAGCTCAGGGCGTCCGCTAAGATGGCGGGAAGGTCGCTTTCGGGGATTTCGCCACCCAGCCAATAGGGCAAGACGCGCGCGCCGAGATCAGCGATTGAGGACGCCTTGTGCCAGGCTTCTTCCGGGACATGCGGGATGAAGGTAGGCACGTAAAGGCCGCCGTCCGGCGCGAGGCCCGAAAGCAAGGCTTCCCGGAAGGTAACTTCGTGGGCGGGATCGCGGGTGCTGAAATAGCGGGGGGATGGCATTGCGTGCGCGAGTCGAGGAGACTACGAGACGAGGAAGGTAGGAGAGAAAGAGAGAAAGAGAGAACGAAAGGAGGAGAGGTCGAGTGTGGAATGGGAGCGGCTTCTGTCTCAATCATTCCCAGGCTGCACGGTCAGCAGGAGGTTACGCCGTCGGCGTTGGCTTCCGTGGGAGTGCCGAGAGCCGGGATGCCCATGCCGCGGCTGGCATCCAGCATCGCTTCAGTGACGCGCTCGGCGATGTTCGGGGTCGCGGTGACGGCGAACATGGACGGGCCGGAGCCGGTGAGCGCGCATCCGAAGGCGCCGGCATCCATGGCGGCCTGACGCACGGCCTGATAGCAGGGCACGAGCGTGGCGCGGACGGGCTCGACGAGGCGGTCGGTCATAATGCAGTGGCCGACGGTCTCCCAGTCGCCGCAGCGGAAGGCGTCCACGAGGAAGGCAAGATCCGAGGCATTACGGATGGCATCGCGAAGGGCTACTTCTCTGGGCAACATCTCGCGGGCCTGTTTCGTCAGGATCTGCACATCCGGCGTGATGACGGCCAGCGGCATTTCCTTGACGAGCGGGATACGCCGGTAGTGCTTGGGGTCGGTCGCCGAAACGAGCACGAGTCCGCCGAACAGGGCCGGGAGCACGTTGTCGCCGTGGCGTCCGCCCGAGGCGACCTCCTCTCCATCGAGCACGGCGTCTACGAGCTCCTGCTTGTGGAGGGCGACGCCGTGCAGCAGGCTGGCCGCCCAGGCGCCGGCCACCGCGCTGGCGGCCGAGCCGCCGATGCCGGAGCCGAACGGCACGTGCTTCTTGATACGCAGGATGATGCCGTAGGGCGAACGCAACTGCTGAAGAACACGTTCAGCGGCCACTGACGCCGTATTCATCGCGGGATCGCGCGGCAGCAGGCCATTGTCGCCTTCGATAGATTCGATTACCACCCCCGGAGCATCTTGCAGGCGCGCCTCCACGTAATCTCCAATGCCGCCTATGCACAGGCCGAGGGTGTCGAATCCCGGGCCGAGATTCGACAGGGAAGACGGACCGAACACGCGGATCCAGTGGTCAGTGATCGGTTCGGACTGCTCGATCTCATAACCGACCTTGCTTCCCCTTTCGGCCGTTGCAATGCTTTCAGAACGGCCATTGGGGGCGATATTCGAGTGTTCACGTGTTCGAGTGTTCACGTGTTCGAGGAGTTTAGGCGTATGGGGACTGAACGACGTCGGCTAACCACCGACCGCCACGTAAAATGAGAGAGGACCGAACATTACCGCACGCGCGGAAGATCCCCTGCCCCCTTAGTGGGTAGCTCGGAGCGGCCCATGAGATACGTATCGACGTCGCGGGCAGCTTCTCTTCCTTCAGAGATCGCCCAGACTACGAGCGACTGGCCCCGCCGCATGTCCCCGGCTGCGAATACGCCGGGCACACTGCTCATGTAACCGTCGCCCGTCCTGACGTTGCCGCGCTCGTCCAGTTCAACCCCGAGCTGCGCGAGGATGCCGTCGGGCTCCGGTCCAGTGTACCCCATTGCGAGGAGCACCAGTTGGGCGGGCCATTCCGTGTGCGTTCCGGGGACTTCCTCGAACGTCGGCCTGCCGCCGGCACTCGTTCTCAGCGCCACATTGACGGTGACCAATTTTTCGACGCACCCGTTGGATCCCTCGAACCCCTGCGTGGAGATACTCCAGTGGCGATCTGCCCCCTCCTCGTGGGAGGAGGTAGTCGTGAGGACGACCGGCATGTACGGCCAGGGGTGATGCTCGGCACGCTGCTTCGGTGGGATCGGTAGGAGTTCGAACTGGGTAATGGACCGGGCGCCCTGCCGGTTGGCCGTGCCGACGCAGTCGCTGCCCGTGTCGCCGCCGCCGATGACGATGACATCTTTGCCCTTCGCTATGATATCCCGGACCTCATGCGCCCGGAGATCATCGCTGGCAACGCGCTTGTTCTGCTGCCACAGGAAGTCCCACGCAAAGTGAATGCCGTCGAGCTCACGTCCGGGAATGGGCAGGTCACGAGCCTTCGTGGCGCCGCCGGTCAGCACGACTGCGTCGAACGTCTTTAGCTCGTCGACCGAGTAGTTGCGCCCGACGTGGACACCGGTCTCAAACTGAATGCCCTCCTCCTGCATGACCGTCAGGCGGCGATCGATGACGCGCTTTTCCAGCTTGAAATCAGGGATACCGTACCGGAGCAGTCCCCCGATACGGTCGTCCCTTTCAAAGACAGTGACCGTGTGACCGGCCTGGTTTAATTGATCGGCAACGGCGAGACCGGCTGGGCCTGACCCGACCACGGCGACACGCTTGCCCGTCCGATACGCAGGGGGACGGGGCACTACGAAGCCCGCCTTCCAGGCGTGTTCGGCGATCTCTTCTTCGATGTGTTCGATGGTGACAGGCGGCTCGATGATGCCGAGCACGCAGGCAGATTCACAGGGAGCGGGACAGATGCGTCCGGTGAACTCCGGGAAGTTGTTGGTGGCCCGGAGGCGCTCGAAGGCTTCCTGCCAGTTCCCACGGTAGACGAGGTCGTTCCAGTCTGGAATTACATTACCGAGCGGACAGCCCGACTGGCAGAACGGCACGCCGCAGTCCATGCACCGCGCGGCTTGTTGCTGCAACTTGTCGGTCCCGAACGGCCGGTAAATCTGCCGGTAGTCCTGCAC
>DASSAV010000324.1:0-9014 GCA_035699265.1 Rhodothermales bacterium | reverse complement strand
CGCCGAGCTGGCCGCAGGCGATGAAAACGTGTGCCTCGCCTCGAACGATGGCCACGTCCTCATCTTCCCGGTGAACCAGATCTCCGTCTTCAAAGGCGCCGCCAAAGGCGTCATCGGGATGAAGCTCCAGAAAGGCGCCCGCATCCTCGGCTTCACCCTCTCCAACGGCAAACGCGATGGCCTGGAAATCGAAACCACCCGAGGCCGCCGCGAAGTCGTCCGCACCACCAAGTTCGAAGTCTCAAACCGAGGCAACCGAGGCCGCCAGATCATCCAACGCGGCGGCATCTCAAAAGTCATCCTCCAGCCCATAGAACTCCACCTCAACGGCAAATCCCCTCGCTAAAAACACACGTTCCGTGTGCAAAGTGTGCAATCTGAGAAACATGAACCTTCTGGAATCCACCCATTTCCACCTACCTACAGCTTCACCACCCCGATGATTGCCTCGTCCCCTGCCTCCCATCGAATCGTGGACCGCGCGTCGGGTGGAATCCCCGTGCGTTTAGCGAGTGGCGCAACACCAACATGCATCCAGCCTATTGCCGTCCTTTGCGCGCCGCTCGGTACGGCCAGTGCGCAGGCAAGGGGATTCGCGCGTTCCGATTCGAAAAAGCCTTCTTTGGTACTTTCTTGGGCCACAAGAAAGTACATACCCGCGGAAAGGACATTCCCCTTACCTGCACACCCGAAAACCACGCGTTCCGTGTGCAAAGTGTGCAACCAGACCGCCGAGACTGTCAGATCCGTTACAATTCACCGCAACACCCCGGTACTCCAACAACTGACCACGGACCACCAACAACGGACCAAAAACGTGCAAAGTGTGCAATGATGCGTCATGGGCTGTCTAGAACGAGCCCGCTACGACCCCAACCCGCAACTGACCACGAGCAACCCCCGCTCGTTTGTTCCGAATTCTTTACCCGCCACTGCCTCCCCGAACCAATCCCCGAAACCAGTCATGTGTTGAAAGCACCTCGTCAAGCCATGAAACTGTGTACGTAAGGGCCTGGGTGATAGTATGCCTACCGATAGATTGGACGATGGTGCTTCGGAATCAGAGTCTCCCACACCGCCGCGAGAGCCTTCACGGCAACTCCGGGGCAGGCGTGCCATCCGCCGCAACCTGCACGATCCCGAGCAGCGCACTGGCACCGTCATCGTACTCGCCCTCGCGGGCCTGATGGCGCTCTTCCTGGTCTATTGGGTCGTCCTCGTCCTCCAACTCCCCACGAAGGCCCAGCTTAAAAAAGCCCGCGTCGAGGAAGCCTCCATCGCCTACACGTCCGATGGGATCGAATTGACGCGCTACTACAGCGAGAACCGCCGCTGGGTACCGCTGGACTCCATCTCCGAGAATGTCGTCCATGCCCTCGTCGCCACCGAGGATGCGCGCTTCTACCAGCACCACGGCATCGATATCCGCCGAACCGCTGCGGCCATCTTCAAGACAGCTTCCGGAGACCTTCAAGGCGGCTCTACCATCACCATGCAGCTCTTCCGGAACGCCTTCACAGGGATCAACGACGACTTCCCGATCACCCGAAAGTTCAAGGAATGGATCTCAGCCGTGCGGCTGGAGCGGATGTATTCGAAGGACGAGATCCTCGAAATGTACCTCAATACCGTCCCGTTCCTCTACAATGCTTACGGTATCGAGTCCGCCGCGCAGACCTACTTCCAGAAATCGGCGAATGATCTGACCGTCTCCGAGGCGGCCACCCTCGTAGCCATGCTCAAGGGCACGGCGTATTACAACCCGGTGAAGCATCCCGATCGCTCCCGGGAGCGGCGCAACTTCGTGATGGAGCAGATGGTCGAGAACGGCTATCTGGACGAGGCGGAGTACGAGAAGCTGAAGGACCGGCGCACACGCCTCCACTTCAAGCGGATTACCCGCAACGATAACCTCTCGCCCTACTTCGCCGAATACCTGCGCCAGTGGCTGGATGATTGGGCCGGGCAGCGCGGGTACAACCTCTATACCGACGGTCTCCGCATCTATACCACCATCGACGCGAAGATGCAGGAGGCCGCCAACCGGGCCGTCGAGAAGGTGGGCGATCAGCTCCAGGCCGTCGGCGACGTCGAATGGAGCCAGGCGCACCCGCGCTACTTCTCCTCCAATCCGGCGGACTACGCCTCCTTCCGCCGCCACGTCCAACCGTTCGCTTACTATTGGAACACGCATCCGGACGTCCTCGATGCGTATGTCGAGCGGACGGACCGCTACCAGGACGCCGTCGAAAGCGGCGTGCCGCCGGACTCGGCCCGCTCCCGCCTCCTCGCCGATGCGGCGTTTCTGGACTCGGTGAAAAGAGATGCCAGCCGCCTGGAGATCGGCTTCGTGGCCATGGACCCGCAGACCGGACAGATCAAGGCATGGGTCGGCGGGCGCAACTTCGCGGCCGACCAATACGACCACGTAGCCCTTTCAAAGCGTCAGCCCGGCTCGGCCTTCAAACCGTTCGTCTACGCCGCGGCCGTCGAAAACGGCTACTCCCCGAATGACCGGTTTCCTGATCAGGTCATCGATTACGTCGATCCCGACACGAAACGCCACTGGAGCCCCACGAACGTGGGGCATGCGACGGGTCAGATGATGACGCTACGGGATGCCCTGGCCTACTCCAAGAACACCATCACCACGCAGCTCGTCATGGAAATGGGGCCGAGCCGCGTCGCGGGCTTCGCCCACCGCATGGGCATCACGAGCGATCTGGACGCCGTGCCCTCGATCGGGCTCGGGACGAGTAGCGTATCTCTCCTGGAGATGACCACCGCCTACTGTACACTCGCGAATGGCGGCCACCTCATCGAGCCCACCTTCCTCGCGCGCATCGAGGACCGGGACGGAAACGTCCTGGCAGCTTTTTCCACCAGCCTGCGCTCTGTCATATCTGCCAGCACGGCCTATACCCTGGTCGACATGATGCGCGGAGTGGTCAACTACGGGACGGGTCAACGCATTCGGTCCTTCGGCGTGCGCGGGGACTTTGCAGGCAAGACGGGCACCACCCAGAACGGCGCCGACGGCTGGTTCATGCTCATGCACCCGGCCCTCGTGATGGGTTCCTGGGTCGGCTTCGAGACACCCTCGATCCCCTTTCGCTCCGACTACTGGGGCCAGGGCGCACACAACGCCCTGTACGTCGTCGGCAACTTCATTCGGGGGATCGACCTGCCGGACGCAACCTTCCAGGAACCCCCAGGCTACTTCGTCCCGGAGGCTCCGAACGACTCCCTCTTTCTGGCGGCAAACTCCATGTATGACGAGAACCTGCGTATAGCCGACTCCCTGGCCACCATCGCCGATTCCCTGGCCGGTGACCGCTGGGATTCCGTCGGCTATGGTTGGACGTACGACGACCTGTTTGGCCGGGAAGACTCACTTTCAACCGACGGCGAGGCAGAGGGGCTGCTGCAAGACGGCTTTTACGGAAGTCCGCTCGATCAGCAAAAGGACAGCTCCTCCATAGCGCGTTCGGCAGAGCCCATAGACTCCGGAGCGGCCCTCTCTGGCGACTCTACTAAGCCTCGATCTTACAGCGTACCGGAAGACCAGCTTTCAGAAGTCGACAAGCTGAACCGCCAGGAGCGGAAGGAAAGCAACGTCAGCCGCGAGCTACAGCGTCTCCAGGACGGGACGCAACGCGATAGCAGCGGCGCCCGGTAGTCGCGTCGCGGTCTGGCAATCCCGGTTGTTTTATGCAGCGGCGTGTCTCATGCCGCCGAGGACCGTATCTTCGAGCCGTCCTGCTGACTGAATCCGCTACTGACGCATGAAGCCTGTCCTCTGCAACTACTATCTCACCTACCGCTGCAATGCAAAGTGCGGCTTCTGCGATATCTGGGAGCAGCCCTCGCCCACTGTCTCCCTGGAAGATGCCGAACGCAACCTGGATGACCTGAAACGCCTCGGCGTTCGAGTCGTCGACTTAACGGGTGGTGAGCCTCTCCTGCATCCGCACCTGCACGACCTCCTCGCGATGGCGAAGGAGCGGGGTTTTCTGACCACTGTGACCAGCAACGGCCTGCTGTACCCGAAGCGCGCACGTCAACTGGCAGGGAAGATCGACCTCCTCCACTTCTCCATCGACTCCTCCGTACCGCACGAGCACGATGCGTCACGCGGGGTGAAGTGCTTCGACAAGTTGATGGAATCGATTGAAGTGGCCCTGTCGCTGGGCGAGCGCCCCGACCTCTTGTTTACGGTCACAAACGACAACGTCCACCGGCTCCGCGAGATCTATGAATACATCTCGTACCCCAACCGGCTCGTGCTCATCATCAACCCGCTCTTCGAGTATCACAGCCTCGGCGCCGGGCTGGGCGACGAGGTGATGGCCGAGATGGAGGCCTTTGCGCGGAAGCCGTACACCTACCTGAATCCCGCCTTCCTTTCCCTGCGCAAGCGGGGCGGCAATGAGCCTGAGCATCCCGTCTGCAAGGCCGTATCGACGTGCGTCGTCATTTCCCCCTTTGACGAGTTGGTCCTGCCGTGCTACCACTTCGGGATGGAGCGCATACCGATAGAAGGGCGGCTATTCGACCTCTGGCAGTCCGACACGGTTGCGGAGCACAAGGCGATGGAAGGGCGCCACGAGGCTTGCCGGGGCTGTACGGTGAACTGCTACTTCGAGCCGAGCTTCGCCACCAGTCCGAACACCACCTACTTCTGGCAGAGCCTGCCCTCGAAGATGCATTACTCCTGGACGAAGTTCATCGTCCAGCGGCTCCGCTCGAAGCTCGGTGCTCGACAGGCTATGCTTCCGGACCCGGACATTCTCGCGGGCTTACCCTCCGGCGACGGGATGGTGGAGCTTCCGGTGCTTACGCAAGCGCCGGGAGAGTAGGAGTCAAGGTGACTAGGAAGGTACGAGAGTCGCTATCATAGGCTCGTAGACTCCTCGGCTCTAGATTCAGCAAAGCGTTACGTGCTCGGGGAATCCGCCTTTGCTAATTCCTCTAACAGTTTCTTGCGGTTCTTTTCTACCGTTGCGGCGATGAAGATGGAGAGCTCATAAAGCGCCAGAAGCGGAATCGCCACCAGGGTCTGGGAGATGACATCCGGCGGGGTCACGATGGCGGCGATGATGAGGATCACGATGGCGGCATAGCTCCGCACCTTCCGCATGAGGGCCGCGTTGACGAGGCCGAGCTTTGCCAGGAAGTAGACGACGACCGGAAGCTCGAAGATGATGCCCGATCCGAAGACCCAGGTCGTCACCATCGAGAAGTACCTCGAAATGTCGAACTGGTTAATGATGTTATCGGAAATGCGGAAGTTCTGGAAGAACATCAAGGCGACGGGGGTCAGGACCAGGTACCCGAACGAGAGCCCCAGCACGAAGAAGAACGTGGCGCCGAAGGAAGCGAAACGAAGCCCTTTCTTCTCACTCGGGTACAGCCCCGGCTCGATGAATTTCCAGAGCTGGTAAACGATGATGGGTGAACCCACTACCAGCCCTACGGCGAGCACTGTGCCCCAGTAGGCGAAGAACTGCCCTGTGATGTCCCGGTTTTGCAGGACGACATCCGTCGCGTGGAGGCCCAGCACCTTGTACATGAAGAAGCTGCTGTGGACCGGACCGAGGAGGAGTACATCGATGACCCACTTTGCAAAGAAGCTACAGACCACCGTGGTGAGCAGGAGGCCGAGCATGCTCTTGAGAATGGTCCAGCGGAGTTCCTCCAGGTGATCCAGGAAGGACATCTCCGCCATCTCGCCTTCCGGCGCGGCAGCGGCACCATCGCCTTGTGCGCCCGAGGGGAGTTGACGAAGGGCGGGAGGGGTGCGGAATTTGAAGAGGTTCATACCGATGACGAGTGCAATATGGTGAACGGCTGGCCGCCCGTTGATTCACAGGGCAGTCCGTTCGCAGCGCATCATTAAGGGCTGTCGGAGCTGCTGCGGGCGCTATCGCGCAGGTTGAGGTCGAGGAGGGAGTCCACCCAGATCCCTTCTGCTTCGAGGCGGGTGCGGCCGCCGCTCCAGGTAAAGTTGAACAGGGTCATGAGGCCGACGACGTTGAACCCATCACTGCGGAGAAGTGAAAGGGCTCGGGCGGCGCTTCGGCCACTGTTCAGGATGTCGTCCAGAATCACGATGGGGCGGGATCGATCCAACGGTCCTTCCACGAGACGGCGGCGGCCGTGCGGTTTGCGCTGCTCGCGGATGAAGCCGCCTTTGAAGGGTGGCTCTCCCGGAGTGGCCAGCACCGAGCACGTCATCGAGTACGCGCCGAACCCGTAGCCTGCCACCTGAGACACTCCTTTCGCCCGAAGGCGCTCGGCGAGCATTTCACCCACTTCAATGAACATCTGGCCGTCCAGCATCGGGATCCTCGTGTCGAGCAGCCAGCCGATGGGCTGCCCGCGTGGATCCGTTATCAACTCCTGTTCCCGCCGGACCAGTGACTGTTCGTAGAGGCGCCGCCCCAGCTCGACCAGGTCAGCGTAAGACGAATGGTTCGTGGTAATACTGGACATGAGGGCGTTCTACGGGCAGCGGGGTATTCTGGGGCGGGGAGCGCGTGACTTCAGGGTATCAGGTCTGCATAACGACACTGCTCGCCTGAACCTCTTAATCCATCACCCCCAACCCCTCCTGTCCAGAAGGGGAGCTTTCTTCTCCTACCGAACAGTCTTTAACAGGTGATTAAGTATTTTGTTTATAGCGAGTTATCCACGTGGGGCAGGCGATATACGCTGCGGTTACCGTCAACCGATAAGCTACCGTTTCCGTTCCGGTCAGGCGATTACAAAATCATAGAGCGGGAAACGCTGGCAGAGTTCGAGTACCTCGCCGCGTACCTGAGCGCGCACGCCCTCGTCGTTGGGGCGGCTCAGAACCCGATCCATCAGGTCGACGACCAGGGCGAATTCTTCTTCCTGGAATCCTCGCGTCGTCATGGCGGGGGTGCCGACGCGGATGCCGCTGGTGACGAACGGGCTCTGGGTATCGAAGGGGACCATATTCTTGTTTACGGTGATGTCGGCCGCCTGGAGCGCCGCCTCGGCATCTTTCCCGGTGACGCCCTTGTTGCGAAGGTCGATCAGGACGAGGTGGTTGTCCGTTCCGCCCGACACGAGGTCGTATCCGCGGGCCAGGAAGGCGGCTGCCATGGCTTGCGCGTTCTGCCTGACCTGACGGCCATACGCTTTGAACGAGTCCTGGAGAGCTTCTCCGAGGGCGACTGCCTTGGCGGCGATGATGTGCATGAGCGGGCCGCCCTGAATGCCGGGGAACACGGACGAGTCGAATAGCTCGCTCATCATTTTGGTGCGCCCGGATTTCGGGGCCGTCGCGCCGAAGGGGTTCTCGTAGTCCTTGCCGACGAGGATCATGCCGCCGCGCGGGCCGCGCAGGGTTTTGTGGGTGGTCGTGCTGACGACGTGGCAGTGGGGGAGGGGATCGTTCAGGAGGCCGGCTGCGATGAGGCCGGCGGTGTGGGCCATGTCCATCCAGAGGAAGGCCCGCACTTCGTCGGCGATGTCGCGGAAGGCCCGGTAGTCGAAGTCGCGGGTGTAGGCGCTGGCGCCGATGGAGATGAGTTTGGGCCTGAGCTGGAGTGCCTTGTCGCGCACCCGGTCCATGTCGATCCGGCCGGCGTTTGGGCCGTCTCTTTCGACACCGTAGAACTCGGCATGGTAGAGGATGCCGGAGAAGTTGACGGGGCTGCCATGGGTGAGGTGCCCGCCGTGGGCGAGGTCGAGGCCCAGGAGGGTATCTCCAGGCTTGAGGAGGGTCAGGTAGACGGCGGCGTTGGCCTGTGCGCCGGAGTGCGGCTGCACGTTGACCCAGTCGCACCCGAACAGCTCCTTCGCGCGGTCGCGCGCGATGTTCTCGACGACGTCGACGAACTGGCAGCCGCCGTAGTAGCGTTTTCCGGGGAGGCCCTCGGCGTACTTGTTGGTCAGGGCAGAGCCTGCGGCTTCGAGGACGGCCCTGGAGACGAAGTTTTCGGATGCGATGAGTTCGAGGCCGTTGTTCTGGCGCTCGACTTCACGCTGAATGGCGTCGAAGACTTCGGGGTCTTGCTGTTGGAGTTCGGACATCTGTAGCATGGCTGGTTGGGTCTACCGGGGCGGAGGTTCCCAAATTACGAACGAGAGGGGGGAGGAATTGGTAATTCGTAATGAGTAATAGGGCTGATGTCAGTTGTTCGTGGTCAGTGGTCAGTAGCTGGTTGTGGCGTGGCGCGTTGGATTGTAACGGATCTTACAGGCTGAGCGTGTTTTGTTGGAAGCACTTAGGAAGCAACTGTAACGGATCTGACGGTATTCCGCTGTATTCTAGAGCATGTAGAACGCATCATTGCACACTTTGCACATTTTTGGTCGGTTTTCAGTGGTCAGTTATCGATTTCTGATTAAGGGTCGGGGGTGGCTGGGGTTGCACACTTTGCACGCGGGACGGGTGAATCCGGCTTTCGGAAGGTGTATTCCTCTCCGGTTGGGGAGATGGATATGATCCGGTAGCCGTGGCGGTTCAACATGGCGAGGGCTTCCTTCGTTGCCTCTACTCCTATGGACGGGAAGCGGTGGTGGAACTCGACGAGGATCTGATCGACCTGTGCCTCTTGGTGCAGGAGGTCGCGGAGGGCATCGTATTCGGCTCCTTCTATGTCCATCTTGAGGAGGTCTATGTGGTCGTGCCCTAACTCGCGCATGAGGGTGGAGAGCCGCTTGACGGGAGCCTCTACGACTTGCTCCGCGGCGTTACTTTCGGTCAGGCTGTATGAGACGAAGGCTGGGTTGTCGGGCGGACGGAAGCGGGCTACGCCGTCGAAACCTGCCAGTCCGACCGGGTGGAAGAGGAAGCCTGCGGGCAGCTTCTGGCCGTGTATCCACGCGAGGCTCCGGGAGGTGGGGTCGAATGCGTGGACGGTGAGGCCGTACTGCCGGATCAGGCTGAGATCGAAGGAGATGTCGGTGCCGACGCCGAACGAGTAGACGATGCTATCGGGGTTCAGGGTGCCCGACTGAAGGGTCCACGCCGCGCCATC
>DASSAV010000323.1:0-4756 GCA_035699265.1 Rhodothermales bacterium | reverse complement strand
ACGCTCAAGGAGTCGCTACAGACCTATCTCAACGACGTAAAGGAGGGCAAGCGCACCCGCGCGGCGGCGTATGAACTCGCCATCGCACACTCCAGGGAATCGGGCCGGCCCGTCCGCAAAGGGGACCGCATTTCCTACTACATTACCGGCACGACGGCAAGCGTCACCGCCTTCGAGCACGCCCGCCTGGCCGAAGCCTGGGATCCCGCACGTCCGGATGAGAACACCGCCTATTATCTCAAGCGGCTGGACGAGTTTGCGCAGAAGTTCGAGCCTTTCTTCGACCTCCACAGCTTCCGCCTCATCTTCTCCCCCGAGGATCTTTTCGGCTTCTCACCTGAAGGCATCCACATCCTGACCCGCGAACGCACAGTCGAAGAACTCGAAGGCGAGGTGCCGTTCTGATCTGAACCCACGGGCCGGATGGTGTATCTCCCCGCCGGGAACAACGATATATGTAACCGCCGTGGGGTGGTTACGTGGTGAAGTCAGGACTCCACCACCGATGGACACTACTTTCCCTACTCCTATGCCGTCGTCTTCGGTGGAACAGAAGCGGGATCGCCTGACAAACCCTCTCTGGAAGAAGGTGACGGCGAGAGCAAGCGCCCTGGGTTGAATGTATCAAGCGTGCCGTGCTCGTCGAGATGCTCCCTCGCTATCTGCACGAGCGCTTCCTTAAGCGCGTTCTGATAGCTCGACTGCATTAAACCCTCGAGGGTAGTGATGCGCCTCTGCAAATCACGGAAATCGGACCGGAGCTCCCGAATCTCGCTTCTGGTATCCTCGAAGAAATTCCGCTGGTCCCCTCTAATCCGATCGAGATCCTTGTCCAGACCTTCTACTTGGACACCGAGCGTGATAAGCTGTTTGAAGACAGCCGCGACCTCTTTAGCGAGGTCAGAAACGGTATCTGATACGCCCATCTGGGATACAGGCTAAAGCTGGCGCCCAGCCCGGTACACGGCCGAAATCTCGTGAGCCTTTCCGCTCATCTGCTCAAGTCTCGATGATGCCCGATATAGGATAGACCTACCCTGACGCACCGAATCGAGTGCTACAGATAGTTGGCGCTCGGCCTCGGGGTCTGCTTCCACCGTAAGGTCTCCCGGTTCCCGAATGTCCTCCCTACTCAGGACCGGATCCCCGGACTCCACATGGCGCGACGGAGAAAAGTGCTTGCGGAGGGCATGCAATGTTTCCTCGACTGTGCGCCAGGGACTGACAAATGTATCGGGCACTGTTTCAGGTCTCGCTCCAGTACGCTCTACGTCTTCAGTCATAGACAGCTTCCTCCGTCTTGGGTTGTGGCGGTAATATGCGCACGCGTTCGCTTAGTTGCAAACTCAAACTTACCAGACTTAGGATCCTGAACCGCCTACCTACCACGCGGTATCGGCGCTTTCATGTGAGACAAAAGCGTGAGCCGGAGCGAAATCCGGTGCCGACTGTCCCGAGTCCACTGTGCTCAGAACCTCCCCTTTGCGTGGAGATTGTGGAGTTCGTTACCGTACCGTGCCAAACTCTTCATATTTTGCGCGGTATCTCTTTTCAGTTACCCCCTTTCCGCCACTCCGTACCGTATCGATTGGATGAAGAGTCTCCGAGATCTGCCCGACGCTGAACTGCGCATCTTCGAACGTGCGCTGGTCCCTCCCAAAGAAGACATCCGCACGATCTATCTCATCGGCATTTGCGGGACGGGCATGGGTTCACTGGCCGGGTTGTTGCAGCAGGCGGGCTATGAGGTATCCGGCTCCGACGAAGCGGCTTACCCTCCCATGAGCACGCGGCTGGGCGAGATGGGCGTCCATCTCTACGAGGGGTACGATCCGGCCCACCTCGAACCGGCTCCCGACCTCGTCGTCGTCGGCAATTCGTGTACACCACAGCATCCTGAAGCAGCATACGCCCGCGAACAGGGCCTCCCACAACTCTCGATGCCGGAGGCCCTCGCTCACTTCTTCATGCGGGACCGCCGAACCCTCGTTGTGGCCGGCACGCACGGGAAGACGACCACGACCGGCATGCTCGTCCACGTCATGCGGCACGCCGGGCTGGACCCGGGCTTCCTCGTCGGCGGCGTGATGGTCAACGGGAACGTCAGCTACGACGTAGGCTCCGACAAATACTTCGTCGTCGAAGGAGACGAGTATGACAGTGCCTATTTCGACAAGCGCCCCAAGTTCATGCACTACGCCCCGACGAGCGCCATCATCACGTCGATGGAGTTCGACCACGCCGACATCTACGACGACTGGGACGACTACCGCGAGGCCTTCCGCGCCTTTGCAGGCACCGTCTCTCCCGATGGGATCCTGGCCCTCTACGGCGACGATCCGGAGGTGCGTGCCTTGAAAGACTGGACCCGCACGAATGCCCGTTACTACGGCATCGAGGGCGACGACGACCAACTTTCGGCGGCGGACGTTACCCGCGTCAGCGGCGGCCAGGAATTCGTACTGGTGGCGGACGGCGAGCGGCGCTGCAAGATCTTTCTCCCGATGAGCGGTCGCCACAACCTGCGGAACGCACTGGGCGTGTGCGCGATTGCCTTATCCGAAGGCGTTGCGCCCGTGACGATCGCCGAGGGTTTCGCCACGTTTGAGGGCCTTAAGCGGCGCCAGGAGATTCGGGGAGAAGCAGGAGGTGTACTCGTGATAGACGACTTCGCCCACCATCCTACGGCCGTAAAAGAAACCATCCGGGCCGTCGCCGACCGGTGGCCGGACCGAAGGCTCGTCGCCGTCTTCGAACCACGCTCCAACTCCAGCCGCCGGAAGGTATTCGAGGCGGCCTACGCCGATTCGTTCGAGGGAGCCTCCCTCGTGTTCCTGAGCGCCCCGCCCCTTCGTCATAACGACCGTGCCGACGATCTGCTGGATCCGAACAACGTCGTCCAGAAAGTCCGTGCCCACAGTCACGAAGCCTGGTCTTTCCAGAATGCCGACGAACTCCTGCCCCGCCTGCTCGAACATGCGCGGGAAGGCGACGTCGTGCTCATTATGAGCAACGGCAGCTTCGGCGGCATCCACGACAAGCTGCTGCACGCGCTCAGGGAGCGCCAGCCTGTATCTGAAAGGGGCTGAATCTGGTTCCAAAGGACGTAAACACGCTTCTAGCCGCCGGCTATTCCCGGCTCACCGCCTCCACCACTTCCCTCACCGTATCGTACGAGAAACCCCGCCGTAGCAGAAAATCCGACAGTTTCTTTCGCCTCTTCAACACGTCCGGCTCAGATGTGAGCCGTTCCCACCGCTTCTCCGCCTGCGCGCGCGCCACTTCGCGCGTCTCGTCCGGATTCAGCCCACCCTCGATGGCCTCGTCGATCAGGTGCCGGTCGACCCCTCGTTTCACCAGGTCGCCCCGGATACGTGCAGGGCCGTAGCCACGATTGCGGAACCGGCCGGTCACGAACGTATGCGCGTACGCGGCATCATCGAGAAAATGCAGAGCATAGAGCCGCTGCACGACGGCATCGGCCACCTCCTCAGAAAACCCACCCCGGGCCAGTTTCGTACGGATCTCCCGCTCTGTGCGCGGCTTGTAGGCCAGGTAATTCAGGGCGATCGACTTGGCCCGCAGGACTTCGTCTTTGCTCTCTAGCTCCCGTTGCTCCGCTTCATCGAGCATCCGTCCGACGTGCAGCCCATATTCCAGCACGAGATCCTGGTGAACCCCGAACGCAAAAGTCCTGTCCAGAAACACCGAAACACGGTCCGGATTCTTCTGCTGGGCTTCGAGCCTGGTAATTTTCCTGGCGGCCAAAGGAGAACAGGGTTGGATCACGCTTGCAACGAAAGCAATGGTAACGCCACTTCGGCGGATTGGTTGGTGCGGACGGCGAGGCTTTATGGCAACGAAGCCACTGTGTTCGGCCCGACCTCAACAATCAGGCTATCCACCGAGATGCCGCTGACGATCCCGATGGCACCCTCCACATTCGAGATAGGCTCCCGCCGCTCCGGTGCATCGCGGCTGGAGGCATAGCGCGCGTAGTCTCCGTTGCTGCGCAAGAGGGCCACTCGGAGCCGGTGCGGCGGCAGTGGCGCATCTTCCGACGCCACCGGGACGGCATAAATGCCCGTCCACCGCTTTCGACCCGAACTGTCGCGTGCAACCTTCCGCTCGGGCTGAATCTGCTCTGGCCGCAAGAAGAAGTTGATCCGGTCCGAGGTCACGGAAGCGGGCGGCTTGAGTTGCGTACGCACCCAGTACACGCTGTCCGCACCCATCTCATTAAAATCGACCTGCCACTTCACTGTCACTGCTACCGGGTAGATATAGGTCAGGCCTGCAGCGGTTATCGTCGAATCGAGCCGGAGTGTATCCAGGCGGGCGGGGTCCAGGACCAGGGAATCGAGTTGGACCGCTTTGATCGGCTCGTCGGTCACGCTGACCGAGACGTCCACGATCCGGATGAGCGGCGGGGTCACCCCCGAAGCCGTCGCATGCTGTGCGCCCCACCGCACGTCAATAGTGAAAGGCACCCTGGGGGGAACTAACTCACCGCTCGGGGCTGCTGGTTCATACACACCCGGCTGGCCCAAAACCGGTCGATACACCACCTCCCTCCCCCCCAGACTCAGGCGTACCTCCGCATCTGAGACTGCGGTGCCGGTGCCCTGGTACGGCTGTGAGAGGGGCGTCGTCTGCCCCAGCCGCACGCGCGGAAGCGGCTTGCCTGCGTCTAGAAACGCCTCGACTACCAGGACAGGATCCTCCGTAGGCTGCACCGCATCACAGCCGTACAGCA
>DASSAV010000322.1:0-2480 GCA_035699265.1 Rhodothermales bacterium | reverse complement strand
TGCGATAGATACTTGCTGGAACTTATCCCATATGGTATCGTAAATATTCCCATACGGTAAATAACACTGCCCTACCCGTGACAATGCCCTCCATAAAAGAACGCGAAGCGCGTCGAGGCACCGGTTGGCTTCGGGACGCTTTCCCCGAGCTACAGAAAGACACGCCTGATCTCATTACCGCCCTCAAAAAGGGACTTCCTGCAGATCGGGTTGACAAGTTGAAAGTCTCCCTGGACGTGCCGACTGCCGAGATCGCCGATCTCCTCAGCATTCCATCGAGCACCCTCGCCCGCCGCCGCCAGGCCGGACGCCTCGACAAGAACGAGTCGGAGCGGACGTACCGGATCGCCCACCTGATGTTGCGAGCTGCCGAGGTCTTCGGTTCGGTCGAACGCGGTCGCCAGTGGCTCAAGCAGCCCCAGTTCGCGTTGGGCGGAGCAAAGCCGGTCGAGTTTGCCGATACGGAGCCGGGCGCGCGCGAGGTGGAAGATCTGCTCGTGCGGATCGAGCACGGCATTCCCGCCTGACGCATCTCCTCCCAGGATCATGATCCGAGCCTGGCGTACCACGAAGCGCAAATACGCGGGCGCGGCCTTCAGCGGAGAGGGCGCGCGCCTGGCTGGGGGACGGTTCAACCACCGAGGAACCCCGCTCATCTACACGTCGTGGACGCTGAGCCTGTCCGTGTTGGAAGTGCTCACCCAGGTCGTGGGCTACGAAGATCTCTCTGACTACGTCGCAGTCCCCGTCACGTTCAGCGAGCGACACGTGAAAGTGCTGGACGTAAACGACATGCCGCCTGACTGGCGCAACCTGCCCGCCCTTACCTCCACGAAGGCCCTCGGCATGGATTGGATCGCGTCGCAATCGTCGCTGATCTTGCAGGTGCCCAGCGTCATAGTGCCTACTGAGCACAACTACCTGATCAACCCCACCCACCCGGATTTCGCGCAAGTCGTGATCGGCAACCCGCAAGCGCTGGAGATCGACCCACGCCTCCTCAAATGAGGATCCTAATACCCGTCGCCCTCTCAACCTACAAGCCGCCAACCTTCAACTTTCAACCCTGCCCCCTCACGCCTCCCCCCGAAATTCGGGACGCTCGTTGACGTGAAACGGCTTCACCCCCGCCACGCTCACGTGCCCCAGGGGACGCCCCCCGACTTGCTCGGCGTAGACCTGCACGAAGCCTGCTTCCCTTAAGAGCGCCTCCACCTGTTCCGGCGTGTACAGCGTGAAACCCTCCGCCGTGAACGGCATCTTCCGCATCTCCTCGGCGGAGCGGATGCCCACGACGAGGCGCCCACCCGGCTTGAGGACGTGGTATAGCCTCGCCAGCCCCTTCGCAGGGTCGGACCAGAAGTAGATCGTGTTCACCGTGATTGCGCCGTCGAAGTGCGCCTCTGGAAAACGCATCTGCTCGACCGCGCCTTCGACCAACACCAGCCGACCCACCTTCACGAACTGCTCGAACTGCCGCTCCGCCCGCTCCACCATCGTAGCCGATGCGTCCAGCCCTACTACCTTGCCCTCCCGCCCCACGAGGCTGATCATCTCGCGGAGCGCTGGCGCCCCGCCGAAGCCCGCATCCAGCACGTGCTGCCCCGTCCGAATGTCCAGCAGTGCGACGGCCCGCTCGTTCATAGCTGCATTCGACTGGTTCATCAACCGCGCCGTCCACCGCCCGAACAGGCCCGCAGGGCTGCGCAGATGGCGCGCCAGCAGCCGGTTGAACCGGGGCCAGTGCAACAGCTTCCCGAGCACGGCTGCCTGAATCCGCTGTGCTATGCCCATAGAATTGTCCATAGGATAGAGGGGAGCACGTTCAACGTACGTCTCGGTCCGCCGGCAGGAGATAGGCCCGAGGCAGGTGCTCGAAGCCGATGTGGGAATAGTAGGACTCCGCCGCCGGTGCCGCAACCAGGAGCAGGCGGCATTGCGGGCCGAGTTGTCGCCGGGTGGCCCGGATGAGCCCCTTTCCGATCCCCCGCCGCTGAAAAGAGACATCTACCGCCAGGTCCGACATATAGGCGATGTATGCGAAATCCGTCAGCGTCCTCGCCACGCCGACCAGCCTGCCGTCAGCCCGCGCCGTGGCCAGCAGGTTCGCATGCCGGAGCATGTCCTCCATCACCGCAAGGTCGTCTACCGGCCTGCGCTCCCCCAGCGTCGACGCCCGCAGCAATGCCACGAACTCGTCCACGGCCAGGGGTTCATTGACATGGTACGCGATCATCATCGGCCCGTTTGGTGGAAACACAATGTACGATTCCAGCCGCTTTCTCCCCCGTTCCCCTCACCACCAGCGGCCATCCCACACGCCCGTACCTCCCGAACACGACACATGGGCCGTGGGCTCACAATTTCCTATACTCCTGCTACGTTCATGTTCTATCGCTTCGTCCGGATCGGAGCGATAGAACATGCTCTGCTGTAGCCGTCCCTCGCCACGCATCCGCAACTCCCATGAAAGCATTCCT
>DASSAV010000321.1:0-3384 GCA_035699265.1 Rhodothermales bacterium | reverse complement strand
GATGGTGTTGCCCGTGACGCGCTTGGCCAGCACGTTGGTGATCGCCGCCGTGAGCGTCGTCTTGCCGTGGTCCACGTGCCCGATCGTGCCGATGTTCACGTGCGGCTTCGTCCGCTGATAGGTCTCCTTTGCCATGGTCCTAAGCTCTTGATCTAATCTTTTGCTTGTAGTGCGTTGTATGTGGCGCTTACGCGGCGGCGCCGGTAGCCGTCGAGATGATCTCTTCGGCGATAGACTTCGGCACTTCCTCGTAGTGGTCGAACTGCATGGAATAAAGGGCGCGGCCCTGTGTGATCGAGCGCATGTCGGTGGAGTATCCGAACATCTCGGAGAGCGGCACCAGGCACCGGATCACCTGCGCGTTGCTGCGCTGCCCCATGTTTTGGATGCGCCCGCGCCGGCTGTTCAGGTCTCCGATGACGTCGCCCATGTACTCCTCGGGGGTGACGACCTCGACGGACATGATCGGCTCCATGATGATCGGCTGCGCGCGGCGCGCGGCCTGGCGAAACGCCATGCGGCCCGCGATCTCGAACGAGAGCTGGTCGGAGTCGACAGCGTGGAACTTGCCGTCGTGCAGCCGAGCCTTGATGCCCTCTACCGGGTAGCCTGCGAGGGGACCCTGATCCAGCGCGCTCTTGATGCCCTTTTCGACCGATGGGATGAACTCCCTCGGAACGGCGCCGCCGACGATCGCGTTCTCGAATTCGAAACCGACGCCGCCTTCGTTCGGGCCTATTTCGACCCAAATTTCTGCGAACTGGCCGCGTCCACCCGTCTGCTTCTTGTGCGTATAGTGTTCGTCCACCGTGCTGCGGATGGCTTCGCGGTACGCCACCTGCGGCTTGCCGACGTTGGCCTCCACCTTGAATTCGCGCTTCAGACGGTCGACGATGATCTCCAGGTGCAATTCACCCATTCCGGCGATGATGGTCTGGCCGGTTTCCTCGTCCGTGAACACCTTGAAGGTCGGATCTTCCTCAGCGAGCTTCGACAGGCCGGTGCCCAGCTTGTCGCTGTCTGCCTTGGTCTTGGGCTCGATGGCGATCCGAATCACCGGCTCGGGAAAATCCATCGACTCCAACTGTACCGGGTGGTCGACGTCGCAGAGTGTGTCGCCCGTCTTCACGTCCTTCAGGCCGACGGCCGCCGCGATGTCGCCCGCACGCACGATCTCCACGTCCTCGCGGTGGTTGGCGTGCATAAACAGGATGCGGCCGACACGCTCTTTCTTCTCCGTGGTGGAGTTCATGACGCTGGAGCCCTTCTCTAGCGTGCCGCTGTATACCCGAAAGAAAGTCAGCTTACCGACGTAGGGATCGGTCGCAATTTTAAAGGCAACGGCACTGAACGGCTCACTGGGGTCCGGCTTGCGAACGACCTCCTGCTCCGTACGCGGGATGACGCCCGTGACGGGCGGCACGTCGAGCGGGCTGGGCAGGTAGTCTGCCACCCCGTCGAGCAGGCGCTGCACACCCTTGTTCTTGAACGCCGAGCCGCAGAAGACCGGCGTGACGTCCATGCTGAGCGTTGCAACGCGCACGGTGGTACGGATCTCCTCGGGGGTGATCTCCTCACCTTCGAGGTACTTCATCAGAAGCTCGTCGTTGTGCTCTGCGACGGACTCCAGCAGGTTGATTCGCCAGTGGCGCGCGTAGCTCTCCAGGTCGTGCGGGATCGCAATTTCGTCCCACGTAGCGCCCTGGGTCTCGTCGTGCCAGATGATCGCCTTGTTCAGCACCAGGTCGATGACGCCGCGGAACAGGTCGCCTTCGCCGATCGGGATCTGCACCGGGACTGCATTGGCGCCCAGGCGATCCTTCATCATCTGGATGACGTTCGCGAAGTCTGCGCCCGTACGATCCATCTTGTTGACGAACGCGACACGCGGGACGTGGTACTTGTTCATCTGCCGCCAGACCGTCTCCGACTGGGGCTCCACGCCGCCGACTGCACAGAAGAGCGCAACGGCGCCGTCGAGCACGCGCAGTGAACGCTCCACCTCGACCGTAAAGTCAACGTGTCCCGGCGTGTCGATGATGTTGATGCGGTAATCTTTCCAGAAGCAGGTCGTGGCGGCCGACGTAATCGTGATACCGCGTTCTTTCTCCTGCTCCATCCAGTCCATGGTCGCACCGCCCTCGTGCACCTCACCCATACGGTGAAGGCGCCCCGTATAGAACAGGATGCGCTCCGTGGTCGTGGTCTTCCCGGCGTCGATGTGGGCCGAGATTCCAATATTTCGAGTCCGCTCCAGCGGAAATGCTTGTCCGTTCGTGCTCATATTCGTTACGGCGATCAGCCGTCGGCTATCGGCCGTTCAACACATTCTATATCCGGTTCCAACAAAGGCGCACCGCCAGACTCACGCGCACGGAGCATGTTGCCATGAGCCGGGGCCGCAGGCCTAGAAGCGGAAGTGTGCGAACGCCTTGTTTGCTTCGGCCATGCGGTGCGTGTCATCCTTCTTGCGGATGGCCCCGCCCTCTCCACGGGCGGCCCCCATCAGCTCGTTCGCGAGCCGCACGGCCATGCTCTTGTCGTTGCGCTGCCGCGCATAGGTAATGATCCAGCGGAACGCCAGCGCGAGGCGGCGGTCGGGGCGGACCTCGATCGGCACCTGGTAGGTGGCTCCGCCGACGCGGCGGCTGCGCACCTCAACTAGCGGCGCCACGTTGTTGACGGCCTTCTTGAACACCTCGATCCCCTCCTCGCCTGTACGCTCCTCGATGACGCCGAAGGCATTGTACACGACGCCCTGGGCCGTGCTCTTCTTGCCGCTGTCCATCACACTGTTTACGAAGCGGGACACGAGTTGGTCGTTGTAGATGGGGTCCGGGGTGACGATCCGGCGTTCTGCTCTTTTTCTGCGCATATACGGGTCTTAATCAATGGCCAGCGGTCAGTAATCAGTTGCGCGGCCAGGCATCTGCTGGATCATCCCGCAACCGACGACGAACAACCAACAAACAATTACTTCTTCGGCCGCTTTGCGCCGTACTTCGAACGGCTCTTCTGGCGGTCCTGCACGCCGGCAGAATCCAGTGCACCACGAACGATGTGGTACTTTACGCCCGGAAGATCCTTAACGCGGCCACCGCGCACCAACACGATGGAGTGCTCCTGCAAGTTGTGCCCCTCACCTGGGATGTACGCGATCACCTCGATGCCATTGACCAAGCGAACCTTGGCCACCTTGCGGAGTGCTGAGTTCGGCTTCTTCGGCGTCGTCGTATACACGCGCGTGCACACGCCGCGGCGCTGCGGGCTGGACATCAGGGCCGGCGATTTCGTCTTGACCTTCTTCGAGGTCCGCCCTTTCCTTACAAGCTGCTGAATCGTAGGCACGCTAAGTCCCTGCTCTATTCGAAAATTGCTGGTGTA
>DASSAV010000320.1:0-2543 GCA_035699265.1 Rhodothermales bacterium | reverse complement strand
CCTCTGGCCTTCCAGGGCGGCGGGCTGCCAGCATGGGCGATTGGTGTTACGCTCCGGTGCGGTCCATTTCCAGGAGGCGGGCGACGCGTTCTTCGGTCGGGGGGTGGGTGGAGAAGAGGGCGCGGAGGCCGGACATGGCGCCGGCGAAGGGGTTGACGATGAACATGTGGGCCGTGCTCGGGTTGGCGCGCATGGGGATCTGCTCGACGCCCGATTCCAGGCGCTGCAGGGCGCTGGCGAGGGCGCGGGGGTGGCCGGAGATCTCGGCGCCGTCATGGTCGGCGGCGAACTCGCGGGAGCGGGAGATAGCCATCTGAATGAGCATGGCGGCGATGGGCGCGAGGATGAGCATGAGCAGGGCGCTGAACACGTTGTCCCGGTCACGGCTCCCGCCGCCGAAGAACAGGGCGAAGCGCGAGAGCACGGTGATGGCCGACGCGATGGTAGCAGCGATGGAAGAGGTCAGGATATCGCGGTTCTTGACGTGGGCCAGCTCGTGTGAGAGGACGCCTTCAAGCTCCTCGGGATTGAGCAGGCGCACGATGCCGCTCGTCACGGCCACGGCGGCGTGCGAGGGGTTGCGGCCTGTGGCGAAGGCGTTGGGCTGGTCGGAGGGGATGATGAAAACGCGCGGCATGGGCAGGCCGGCGCTCTGGCGGAGCCGGTCGATCATCTGATGCAGCTCCGGTGCTTCGTCGGGCCCGACTTCCCGCGCCCGGTACATGGCGAGGACGATCTTGTCGCTGAACCAGTAGCTGCCGAAGTTCATGGCTACGGCGAAGAGGAAGGCCAGGATGAGGCCCTGCCGGCCGCCGAGCGCCTGTCCAATCAGGGCGAAGAGTGTGATGAGGACGGCCATGAGGGCCGCCGTCCGGAGACCGTTGTGCATGGCTGGCGTGTTCGCGTGTTATACCAAATCTGGATGATCAGCATCGGTAGGAAAAACTGCCGGTCCTGGAGCAGATGCAAACCACCCCTGTATCCCCTCCTTGGAAAGGAGGGGAGCTTCTTTCCTCTTGCTATTCTGTAAGGAATCAGGCGGATTTGGTATTAGGGGGTTCAAGAGAGATACGGCAGGAACGGATGTTTTGAAAATGCGGGCGGACACCCCGGCGGTGTGTCCCTACCTGCGCTGGCGGCCGCCTGTTTGCCGGTTGAACGATGGGGGTATGCGGGGGTTCGATCCGGTGCTGGATTCAACTGACGAGGTAGGCGACGACCATCACGTCGTAGAGGGCGTGGGTCCAGGCGGCCACCGCGAAGCCACGGACGAGGAAGAGGCCGTTGAGGACGAGGCCGAAGATGAAGCGGAAGGTGAACGAGGGGAGGGTGAACGGGTCACCGAGCGCGCCGACGTAATGGACGGTGCTGAAGAGGAGCGCCCCGACGACCGCCGCGATCAGGTAGGCCTTCTGCGAGCCGGGTATGAGGCGCTTCAGCACGAGAAACATGCCGCCCACCAGCAGCACGCGGAAGAGCAGTTCTTCGTAGAGGCCGGCGCCGATCGAGAGCGCGACTTTCATCCAGATGCTCTGGTCGGCCAATCCGCCCTGCGGTACGAAAAGGGTATGGGGGGCGACGGGAAAGATGGTGAAGATCATCCCGACGGCGCTCGACACGAAGGCGCCTACCAGGATGGCATAGATGGCGCTCTCGAGCACGATCCAGCCGAAATACCGGGGGCGAATGGGGACGTGCTTCTTGCGCTCATAGAGGAAGACGGCCAGCCCGCCCAGCAGTACCACGGCGCCGAACAGGGCGAGGCCGGGGATGCCCGCGAGGGCCAGCAGGTGCTTCATCCAGACCTCGGCGCCGACGCGCACCTGGGCCACGTGCCCGCGGTTGACGACGAGGATGAGGGTCTCGTACAGGACCAGGAGGGGCAGCGAGGCCAGGTAGCCGTAGGTGGCGGTACGTGTGACCCGCAGGTATGTCTTCCAGGAGGCGCCTTTCAAGGCGGTGATGGTACTCACGAGCGTGCCGGATTGTACGACGCCTTTATTCGTTGTGAAACCCGGCATACGTTACAGGATCCGGAAAGATACGCGCGCACGGATCCCGGCCGATTATTCAAAATCATCGTCCTCGAACCCCACCCCCTCCGCTTTGAGCAGGGCATCCTGTAGTTCGGCGCGGGCGTGGAAGTCGCGCTGTTCCTGCGCCGCGCGGAGTCCGGCACGGTAGGTATCCAGCGCCTCGGGTTTCCGCCCGACCTGCTCGTACAGCTTTCCGAGGTGGTAGTAGGTGCCTACGTATTCCGGCTGGTCTTTCACCAACGCCTCGAAGAAGCCGACGGCTCGTTCCAAGTCGCCTCGTTTCAGGTATTCCTGTGCGATGGCGAAGCGGGTGAAGGCGTCGGCCGGGTCTTCTTCGAGGTATTGGAGAAGGAGGGCGAGGCGGTCTTGCGGCATGGGGAGGGAAGAGGGAAAGAGAGAAGGAGAGAAGGAGAGAAGGAGGGAAAGGGGGAATGAGAGAAAGAGGGAACGGGAGGAGGGATCTACGAAGCGGGGGAGGGTGCGCGCGGGGCTGTGCGCGCGGGGCTG
>DASSAV010000319.1:0-2902 GCA_035699265.1 Rhodothermales bacterium | reverse complement strand
ACTGATAGTGGACGGAGCGTGGCGAGCATTTCGTAAGTCCAGACCCATACGCACGAATCATCGTTTGGCCCTTTGACCGGTACCATTCATGGCAGCACGATCGGCCCTCATGCAGGACGTTCAAGAACTTGCGCAGTCCATCGCCGACAATCTGGGCAGGATCGACGGGATCGTGGCCGTATCGTTGGACGACCCCTGGGCCAGTGGCGAGGCGGTGCTGGACGCAGACATTACCCTCGGGCTGTACTATAGAGACACGGAGCGTCCCAGGGTAGAGGCATTGCGCGACCTGGCATACCGGCTCAATAGCTCGCTGTCAGGTGACGTGGTGACTGATTTCTGGGCACAGGGACCGATCCTGAACGGAGGCGCCATGCTCTGGGTAGAGGGTCGCAGAATCGACTGGCAATACCGGGAGACCGAGTACGTAAGGGGGGAGATCGAGCAGGCGCGGCGGGGCATCGTGATGGGGCATTACCAGGCCGGGTACCCGAATGGCTTCTTCAGCCATTATCTGGTCGGGATTGTGAATCACTGCCGGCCCCTCTTCGACCCGGTGGGTGAACTAGCAGACCTAAAGCTATCGACGTCGCCCTATCCACCTGAATTAAAAGAGGCACTCCTGCGCAGCTTTTCACGTGAGGCTGATCTGACCTTGTTCGCAGCACAACGTGCGGCGGCTGAAGAGGACATTTTCTACACGACCGGGTGTTTAGACCGGTGCGTGTCGTGCCTGGCGCAAATGCTCTTCGCGTACAATGAGCAGTACCTTTCGCACGAACGAGGTGCCGTCGAACGGCTCATGGACCTGGCGCACCGGCCCGATCACTTCGCGGGCCTGGTTTCTTCGGTGCTGGGCAATCCGGGGGGCGTGGCCTCGAAGCTCCAGGAGAGCGTTGGGCAATTGCAGAGCCTGGCGTCGGAGATCCAGTTGGAGTATATCAAGCCACTGGGGATCTGAGCCGCTCGATTACGGAATGATGGGTGAAGTGCGGTCTGCGCTTCACCCATTCGTATTTTACCCCACCAGCATTTTCAAATCGCAAAATAGAACCCTGTGGAATGATTATGGCCGCATTTCTGCCGGTGGAAGCGCAGTTAAAACAGATTCGCCGAGGTGTTGAAGAAATTCTTCCGGAAGAGGCCCTCGTTGAGAAGCTCAAGAAGTCCCTTGATACCGGCAAGCCGCTCATCGTGAAGCTCGGCTGTGACCCGAGCAGGCCCGATCTCCACTTGGGACATTCCGTGGTGCTTCGCAAATTGCGGCAGTTTCAGGATCTGGGCCATCAGGCCGTGCTCATCGTGGGCGACTTCACCGGGATGATCGGCGACCCGAGCGGGAAGTCGAAGACGCGGCCGCCGCTCACATTGGAGGAAACGCGCGAGAACGGCCGCACGTACTTCGAACAGGCTTCCAAGATTCTCGATCCCGAGAGGACGCAGATCCGATACAACTCGGACTGGCTCCGCCCCATGGATTTCCGCTCCGTGATCGAGCTGGCGTCAAAGTATACCGTGGCCCGGATGCTGGAGCGGGACGAGTTCGAGAAACGGTACGAGAACGGCGAACCTATCGGCATCCACGAATTTCTGTATCCGCTGGCGCAGGCCCAGGATTCGGTTGCCATTGAGTCGGATGTCGAGCTGGGCGGAACCGACCAGAAGTTCAACCTGCTCGTCGGCAGGGACATCCAGCAGGCGGAAGGACAGGAGCCGCAGGTCTGCGTGACGCTGCCGATCCTGGAGGGCACCGACGGCGTCGAGAAGATGTCGAAATCGCTCGACAACTACATCGGGATTGCCGAACCGCCGGACGAGATGTACGGAAAGACGCTCTCGATACCGGATCGACTCATCTACAGGTACTTCGAACTGGCGACGGACGTGGATACGGCGGAGTTGCCACGCCTGAGGAAGCAGGCGGAAGAGGATCCGCGCAATGCCAAGCACCTCCTGGCGTGGACCATCGTCCGGATGTACCACGGGGAGGCGGCTGCCGACCGGGCTCGTCAGAACTTCGAGCGTACCTTCGTGCAGGGAGAAATCCCAGTCGACGTGCCGGAGTATCGCCCCGAAACGGAGGAGGGCTCGAGCGTCGGGATTCTCAACCTGCTAACACAGGCCGGTCTGACGGCTTCAAACAGCGACGCGCGCCGCCTCATCCAACAGGGTGCGGTGACGATTGATGGAGAGAAAGTATCCGACCCGATGGAGAATATCGACCTGGCGGGCAGGGCGCCGTTCGTAGTGAAGGTCGGTAAGCGCCGGTTCGCGCGGATCGTATGGTGACCCGGTACGGGTTGCGGGTTGGCGAGTTGAGGGTTCGGGAGATGAGGAGTCTACGAGAGTAGGAGGGTAAGAAGAGTGTGGGGGGTTGGCAGAAGATGCACTCCAATATTATGGAAGGGGTATTATTGAGGATTGATGTCAGGTCCGTTCACCCATTGAGTCTGCGTGCCTTCCTGCTGTCTGCTTGACGCGGCCGTCCATTCCCTCCACCTGCCGAATGAGATCCTGTTTATAGTCGATCACACGGGAGAGCAGTGCCTCGTCGCCGGTGGCGAGGATCTGGGCGGCCAGAAGAGCGGCGTTCTTCGCTCCGCCGATGGCGACGGTGGCCACTGGGACGCCGCCGGGCATCTGCACGATGGAGAGGAGCGAGTCCAGTCCCTTCAGGTGGCGGCTCGGCACGGGTACGCCAATGACGGGCAGCGGCGTGCTGGCCGCGATCATGCCCGGGAGGTGAGCGGCCCCGCCTGCTCCTGCGATGATGACCTTCAGGCCCCGCTCGTGGGCATGCTCGGCGTATTCCAGCATGGCGCGCGGCGTGCGGTGCGCCGATAGCACCCGGATCTCGAATGGAATTCCGAACGCATCGAGCACGCCGGCAGCGTCCTGCATG
>DASSAV010000318.1:0-5647 GCA_035699265.1 Rhodothermales bacterium | reverse complement strand
AGGGATCGCCAGCGTATGGGAAAGCAACACCCTCCGGCCCTGGCGGGCCACCTCCCTCGGAGGGAGGAGTTGAACGCGCTTCGCTCTTTCCAAACAGTCTCCCAGCTTTGCACAAGAGTTTTACAGAACGGGTATGAGGGGGTATTTATCGGGGTAAGGGGGGTGCGCTTTCCAGTGGGGACGTGCTTTCCTGGGGCGTGTCCTTTCTTGCTCGCCCAAGAAAGGACCAAAGAAGGGCGCCTCGAATCAAAACGCGCGAATCCCCTTCCCACTGCGCACATCGACCGAGCGGCGCGTGAACGATGGCGGTGATTCGGGACTCCTTCGGTGTTGCGCCACTCGCTCAACCGCACGGGGATTCCATCCGGCGCGCGGGCCGTGATTCGACGAATTCCGGAGGGAGTGTCCGCATTGGGCGTATCAATTCCTCCGGAACGCTGCCTGTGATTCGATGGGAGCAGGTAGCGAGGGGGTCGAGGGCGTGTGGAGGAGGGTGTATTCTAATGTCGTGGGAATGGCTTCACTCCAGGCGGCGGAAGTTGGGGTAGGGTAGGTACTCCTGGGTGACGGCGCGGCCGGGGCGGTGGACGAGGATGGCGACGACGTTTCCGGAGGCGGCGTTGTCTTGCGAACCCCCGGCGACCTCGAAGGCTACGCCGGCATCGACTGCATCGAAGACGGTGACGGTGCCCTGCCCGTTGTCGGAGGTGTACTCGGCGACGGGCGTCATGTGCTCGAACTGGCGTTGGGCTTCCGAGAACGGGTCGCCGGAGGAGAGGCCGGACGGCAGGTGGAAGACGGGCGAGGTGACCCGGATCTCCCGGACGTAGTGGCCGGTGGCGTTCGAGTCGAACGTAGCATAGACACCCAGGACGTCGTCCGAGGTTTTCGAGAGCCAGAAGGCCCAGACGTGGCCCATGGCCGCGTCGCCGCTGTCGGGGCGGCCCAGGTCTTCGTTGACGTCCTGCAGGTTTTCGCCGAGGGTGATGTGGCCGATGCCTTTGCCCGGCAGGATGGCGTAGGCGCCGGGGGCGCCATTCGACGGCGCGGCTTCACTGTCAGGAGCGGCCGGGTTCCGGGGCGTGGCGGGGGGCTGCCCGACTTCAGACGGAGTGGAGCCGGAGGCCTCTGGCGGTTGGTCGGTGTCGATGCCCTTCTGTTCTCGGGCGCAGGCGGCCAGGGCGAGCCCGAGCACGGCGGTCAAGGTGATTGTCGCGACTGCGTTTCGCATCTCCTCTTCTCCGATAATGGAACTCGCCTCCTATATCCGCCGCGTCGGAGAAGGATTCTGCCGTCGGGCACTCGTTACACGAACAGGCTGAGTATGAAGCAGAAACCCAGGCCGGAGAAGCCGAGGATGACCATCATGACCGACCAGGAGCGGAGGGTGTCCTCGGTGGTCATGCCGAAGAAGCGGCTGACGAGCCAGAAGCCGGAGTCGTTGACGTGCGAGAAGGTGGTTGCCCCGGCGGCAATGGCGATGGTCACGAGCGCGAGCACGGGCTGGGAGTAGGAGCCGGTCTGCACGATGGGCGCCATGAGTCCCGCGGCCGTAATCATCGAGACCGTGGCCGAGCCCTGCGAGATGCGCACGAGCATGGCGATCACGAACGCGAGCAGGAGGAAGGGGAGGCTCGACGCCGCCATGATCTGAGCGAGGGCCTCCCCGATGCCGGTGGCGATCAATACCTGCCCGAACACGCCGCCCGCACCCGTCACCAGGATGACGAGTCCGACCGGCTCCAGGCTCTTCGAGGCGATCCGCTCGATTTCCGCTCCGCTGTACCCCATGCGCTTGCCGAGGAAGTAAAAGGAGAGCAGTGCCGTCAGGATGAGCGCAGTGAAGGGGTGGCCGATGAACTGGAGGAAGTGAGCGACGGGGCTGTCGCCCGGCAGCACGAGGTCGCTGGCGGTATTGAGCAGGATGAGGATAATGGGGACCGCGACGAGCGTGATCACGATCCCGAAGCTGGGCAGGCGGGTCTGGCCGCGTTCTTCGGGGGGCGGGGTCTGCGCGGCCAGGTGGTCCGGCACGCCCAGGTGTACTTTATCGGAGATGTACCGGCCGAAGAGGATGCCGCCCAGAATGGCTGCCGGTGTGCCGGTCAATGCGCCGAAGAAGATGACCCAGCCCAGGTCGGCGTGGAGGAGCGCGGCGACGGCGACGGGGCCGGGGGTGGGGGGAATGAAGGCGTGTGCGATGGCCATGCCGGCGGTGAGCGGGATGCCGAAGTACAGGAGCGATTTGCCGGTTCGCTGGGTCAGGCTGTAGACGAGCGGGATGAAGAGGATCAGGGCCACGTCGAAGAAGACGGGGGTGGAGACGATGAGGCCCGTCACGACGAGCGCCCAGGGGGCTCTCTTCTCACTGAAGCGGTCGAGAAGCGTGCGGGCGATCTGCTCGGCGCCCCCGGAGACCTGAAGCATTTCGCCGAACATAGCCCCGACGCCCACCACGATGGCGATGTAGCCGAGGGTGCTGCCCATCCCGTTGCGGATGTTGTCCGCGATCTCCGCCAGGGGGACGCCCCCGATGACGGCGACGGCAATGCTGGTGACGAGCAGCGCCACGAACGCCTGGATGCGTACGACGATGATGAGAAAGAGCAGGAAGGCGACGCCCGCCGCAGCGAGGCCGATCAGAGCGGGCGTGGTCATGCGTAATGGCGAGCGTCTAGGAGGGTAGGAGTCGAGGAGGGTAGGAAGATAGGAAAGTAGGAGGATACGGAAGGAGTCGAGGAGCCTAAGAAGATAGGAGGGTACGAGGGGCAGCTCGAATACACCACACTGAGCCACATCCTTGCACGCTCTGCCTCTCGTACTCTCGTTCGTTCCTGCCCCCGTACCCTCCCCGGCTCATAGATTCCTGCCTATACTTCGTCCGTTACGCAGCCGAGGGAGGCGGGCTTGACGAGCTGGATGTACTTGAAGAGGGTGCCGCGGGTGGCTTTGTAGGGCGGCATCGTCCACGCGGCGCGGCGGCGGGCCAGCTCGTCGTCGCTGAGGGCTACGGAGATCTCATTTTTCTCCGCGTCGATGGTGACGGTGTCGCCGTTCTCGATCAGGGCGATGGGGCCGCCTTCCTGGGCTTCGGGGCAGACGTGGCCGATGATGAAGCCGTGGGAGCCGCCGCTGAACCGGCCGTCCGTGATGAGCGCCACGTGCTTGCCGAGGCCGGCGCCCATGATGGCCGAGGTGGGCGTGAGCATTTCCGGCATGCCGGGGCCGCCCTTCGGCCCTTCGTAGCGGATGACGACCACGTCGCCTTTCTCGATCTCGCCCTCGGCGAGGCCGCGCAGCATGTCCTCTTCGCGCTCGAAGACGCGGGCGGGTCCGGTGAACTTCAGGCCCTCCTTCCCGGTGATCTTGGCGACGGCGCCCTGGGGGGCGAGGTTGCCGTAGAGGATGGTGATGTGGCCTTTCGGCTTGAGGGGGTTTTCAAGGGGGAAGATGATCTTCTGTCCTTCGGACAGGCCGGGCAGTTCTTCCAGGTTCTCGGCGAGCGAGCGGCCCGTCACCGTGATGCAGCTTCCATCGAGCAGGTCGTTTTCCAGGAGGTACTTCATGACGGCGGGCGTGCCGCCGACGCCCTGGAGGTCCGCCATGACGTACTTACCGCTCGGCTTGAGGTCGGCCAGGTACGGCACGCGGTCGCTGACGGCCTGGAAGTCGTCCATCGTGAGCGGCACGTCCACTGCGCGGGCCATGGCGATGAGGTGGAGGACGGCATTGGTGGAGCCGCCGAGGGCCATGACCACGACCATCGCGTTCTCGAAGGCTTGTCGGGTCATGACGTCGCGCGGCTTCAGATCCATTTCCATCAGGTTCAGGACGGCGTGGCCTGCGACGACGCACTCTGCCAGCTTCTGCGGATCGTCGGCGGGGGTGGAGGAGGAGTAAGGGAGCGACATGCCCATGGCCTCGATGGCGCAGGCCATCGTGTTGGCCGTATACATGCCGCCGCACGCGCCGGGGCCTGGGCAGCTGTGGCGGATGATGTCCTTCCGCTGGTCGTCGGTGATGGCGCCGGCCAGGAACTCGCCGTAGGACTGGGCGGCCGAGATGACGTCGCGCGTCTGCGTGCCGCCGTTGAACCGGGTGCATCCCGGCTGGATGGTGCCCCCATAGACCATGAGGGAAGGGCGGTTCAGGCGGCCCATCGCGATCAGGCAGCCCGGCATGTTCTTGTCGCAGCCCGGCAGCGTCACGAGCGCGTCGTAGAACTGGGCGGCGGCGACGGTCTCGATCGAGTCGGCGATGAGGTCGCGCGATTGGAGCGAATAGCTCATGCCCTCAGTGCCCATGCTGATCCCGTCGGACACGCCGATGGTATTGAACATGAACCCGACGAGCCCGGCCTGCTCCGTGCCCACCTTGACGCTGGCTGCGAGGCGGTTGAGGTGCATGTTGCAGGGATTGCCCTCCCACCAGTTGGCGGCGATGCCGACCTGGGGCTTGTCCATGTCTTCCTCGCTGAGACCCGTAGCGTAGAGCATGGCCTGCGAGGTGCCCTGGGTGAGTTCCTGCGTGAGACGACGGCTGTATTTATTGAGGTGCTGCGTAGAGACTTGCATGGAGAGGGGCTAGAAGTTAAAAGTTGAAGGTTGGAAGGTTGAAGATTTGAGGGCGCGGTCGTTTGGGAGGACCGCCATAAGATAAGCACAGCGCCCCAAAGCCGTCCGGCCCTTGATGGTGTAGTAGGGATTGTGCATTTTGGCCCTGCGCGCCGGTATCGAACCGGGTGGTTGCGAGGTAGCGCTTCACCTTCTCAAGGCAGAGCTTAAATCATGAGACAGTCGAACGAGATCCGGAAGTGGGTTGGAATGGCCGTGGTGTTTTTTCTGGCCCTGGCGGCGCCGGAGGCGTACGCCCAGGCGCCTACGTTCAAGTCGGAACCCATTTTCCCGCTCCAGAACGACCACACCCACGGTTCCACCCTGGTGCAGTTGCCGAACGGGGATCTCCTCGCGGGCTGGTTTCAAGGCAGCGGAGAGCGGCAGGCGGACGACGTGCGGGTCATGGGCGCGCGGATGAAGCACGGCAGCGACACCTGGAGCCGTCCGTTCGTCCTGGCCGACGTAGATGCGTTCCCCGACATCAATCCCGTTCTCTTCCTGGACGGAAAGAATCGGCTCTGGCTGATGTGGTATACCGTGCTGGCCAACCAGTGGGACACTTCGGTGCTCAAATACAGGATCAGCGAGGACTACGAAGACATGGCGGGGGCGCCGGAGTGGGACTGGCAGGCGGATCTCCACGTGAAACCCGGCGGCAAGACCGAGCGCGGCATTCAGCCCGACGACCCGTTCGTACTGTCCGTAAAGCGCCAGTTAGACGGGCTCGATCCGGCCGAAACAGCCTCCATCGATGCGGAACGTCTCGCAGAGTGGAAGGAAGAGACGCTCGCCAAGGCGAGCGGGCAGGACATGATCCGGGAGGGGCGGCTGTATCATGCGGACGGGACGTACGAAGAGCAGCCGATGGGGTACCCGTACTTTCGGAGGGCGGGCTGGCAGACCCGGAACCAGCCATTCATCACCGACTCCGGGCGCATGATCGTGCCGCTGTATTCGGACGGGTTCAGCTTCTCGCTGATGGCGTACACGGACGACTCGGGGGAGACCTGGAAGTTCAGCGAGCCGCTGGT
>DASSAV010000317.1:0-9405 GCA_035699265.1 Rhodothermales bacterium | reverse complement strand
CGACCCGCCCGCCGGGCCAATAGGCAATGAGCGAATCGACCTGACGGTGCGTTCCGAGCCCGAAGGTGGCGACCTGTTCCGAAGCCGACAGGTAGCTCGCGCCACTCGTGATACGGCGCTCCATCCGCTGGCCGCCAGCGATGGCGACGAGGCGGGTGCCCAGGGCGCTACGGTTGCTCTCGCCGCCTTCGACGTGCACGCGCAGGTAGGCAGTGCTGTTCAATTCGCTGCGCCAAAGGTGAAGCCCTCCCCCGTTCTCACTGAGCAGGATATCCACGTCTCCGTCTCGGTCGTAATCGGCGTAAGCGGCGCCGCGGGCGACTAGTTTTTCCTGCAACACGCCGCCTATTTCGGGCGCAGCGTCGCCAAAGGTACCGTCCCCCTGGTTGATGAAGAGGTGCGCGGGCTCAGCGTAGGCATAGCGCGAGATTTTCTCGATGCCGGGGTTTACGTGTCCATTTGCGGCGAAGAGATCGAGGTCTCCGTCCAGGTCCGCGTCGAACAGGAACAGGCCGAAAGTGAGCGTCGCGAGGCTGGGCCGGCCGATTTTAGAGGCGGCGGCACGCTCGACAAACATTCCGTCTCCCCGGTATCGCCAGACGCCGATCATTTCCCTGGTGAAGTGGCCGACGAAGATGGAGATCTCTCCTGTGCTGTCCACGACTCCTGCATCGATGCCCATGCCGGCTCGGGTCTTGCCGCTTTCATCATATGCGACACCGCTCGTTACTCCGCGTTCCGTAAAGGTCCCATCGCCATCGTTCACGAAAAGCTGGTTCGGTTCGGTGTCGTTGGCGACCATGAGGTCCGGCCAGCCGTCCCGGTTGAAATCGAACGCCGCGATGCCGAGGGCCTTGCCGGTGGCGGGTAGAAAACCTGCTTTTTCCGTCCGGTCGGAGAAGGTGCCATCGCCGTTGTTGTGGTAGAAGCGGCCCGGTACGCCGGTGTAGGACTGGGGGGTGCAATAGTCTTTCGTCTCCCCGTCAAGCGTGCAGAAAATGTCCGTCTCGAGAGACCACCGGACGTAGTTGCCAGCGTAGAGGTCGAGCCATCCGTCGCGGTCGGCGTCGAAGAAGATGGCCGAGCTGCTCCATACGGCATCCCCGGCCACGCCGGCCGCCTCCGCCACTTCGGTGAAGATACCTGCATCGTTGCGGAAGAGCATGTTCGGGCCGAGCGTCGTCAGGTAAAAGTCCTGATCGCCGTCGTTGTCGTAGTCGGCCACGGCAAAGCCGATGCTGTATGCCTGTATGTCTTCCAGACCGGCCTCTCTCGTTTTCAGTGAGAACGTGCCGTCTCCGTTGTTGTGGTAGAGCCAGACGGGCTGGATCGGCTTTTTATTGCTGCCAGGCCACGTGCCGCCACCGGCCACCAGAATATCTAGCCAGCCATCCCCGTCGTAATCGATGAAGCCGCAACCCGACCCCATCGTCTCCGGGAAGAGCATGCGTCCTTCGGCGCCCGTTTCGTGCCTGAAGTCCCCCAGCCCGGCCGCCTGTGTCGCGTCGACGAACCGGATCCCCATGCTGTTTTCAGGCCCCGGTGCGGACGGCGCCTGTGGTTCCATGGCACAGCCGGCCGCGAGCAGCAGCAAAGCCGTTAGCGGCTTCAGCGTATGGCTTGCGGCCAGGCACCTCCTTGGCACCCGGCCACGAGCGAGAGCCTTCAGACAAGCCGAAACCGCCATTACCACTCGAATGATCTTCTGAAACATAGCCGGGTTGTTAGCGCGCGTGGGCAGGCGATTCAGCATGCCGATGTGATCCCGGCCCGACCTTTCGGAACGGGACGGCCGGCTTCGGGATCTGCTCGACTTTTTGCCTGCCTTCAACGACCCTATAATACTGATTTACAGGGAGATCCGAAAAGTGCTCGACCGTGCTTTCCCGGTTCGGCCAGGTAATCTGCAGGTCTTCGATGCGCTCCGCCTGTCCCAGACCTATTTCCTGCTGCAGGCTGGAGGCTCCGAAGCTGCCACCGGTGGTGACGGTGCGGTAGATGTGGCGCCGGGCACCGCTCGTGTCTATCACGGCAATCTTGATCCGCGCACCGACGGCCGACCGATTGGAGCGACGGCCTTCGAACTGTAACGTCACCCAGGCGTTGCCGGTGCTATTTCCGGGATTCTCAAAGAGCGCATTTCGGAAGACATCTCCTTCCAGCGCTCCCCCTATCGAGGCATAGATATCCTGGTCACCGTCCTGGTCCATGTCGCCAAAGGCCACGGCGTGCCCTTTCTGGATATGACCGAAGCCGCCCTCGAAGGTTACCTCTTCAAAGCGACGCCCTCCCAGGTTGTGGAACATCCGATTGGGGATGACGGAGCGCAGGTCGGGCGCTCCCGTCCCGACGTAGAAGTCGAGGAAGCCGTCGTTATCGAGATCGCCGAAGTTGCTCCCCATGGCGAAGAGCACTTTGTCCAGGCCCATCGCCTCTGCGACATCGGTAAAAGTCCCGTCGCCGTTGTTGCGGTAGAGTTTCGGCATTTCCGTTTCTACCGGCAAGCCCAGATACTCACGCGCCACCTCCCCTGCGGCATCGCCGATCCGGCGCAGGTCGTAGCTGCCGACGAAGATGTCCTCCCACCCGTCGTTGTTGTAATCGAAGAACCAGGTCGGAAAGCTGAAAAAGGGCTCGTGCACCCCGGCCTCAGCACCCACTTCCTCAAAGGACCAGCCGGAAGGCTCCTGCGCTCCCCTGTTCAAGTACAGACGGTTGGGACCGCCCATGATTGAGACGTACAGGTCCAAGAGCCCGTCGTTGTTGACATCTCCCCAGGCTACGCCTTTGACGAACGCATCCAGGTCGATGCCCACCTGCGCCGCGACCTCTGTGAACGTACCGTCTCCGTCATTCACGTACAGTTCCGAAGGGTTCCGGCCGGCCTCCTGTTGCGAACCGCTTGCGGACTGCCAGGCGGAGAGCCACCGATCGCTTTCCTCGTTGCCGATGAAGAGGTCGAGCCATCCATCATTGTTGAAATCACCCCATGCAGCGGTCTGCGTCGGATGGTAGGAGAGCAGACCGGACGCTTCGGTCACGTCCTGAAATGTGCCGTCGCCATTGTTCTTCAACAACGAGTTGGGGTGCCGACCGGACGCCCCGAGCCATCCTCCTCTCAAGATGAGCACGTCCACGTACCCGTCGTTGTTATAATCGGCGTCTACGAGGTTAAGGCCGCCACTTATGCCGGTAAGGCCGGCTTGCTCGGTATGATCGACAAAGCCGCCTCGGCCATCGTTGAGGAAAAGCCACGCCTCGTCGTTCAGACGGTTGGCGGTGGTAAAGACGTCCAGGAAGCCATCGTTGTTGAAATCCTCGACGGCGGCGCCTCCGGCCAGGCCATTGAGATCCAGGCCGAGTGCACCTGCGACGTTCTGAAAGCGTGGAAACTCCGATTTCGGATTACCTCGCAGGCCGGGGATCAGGAACTCGGCCGGGACCCCGTCTGGATACTGCCCGAGCGTCATGTAAGCCAGGTTCAACAGCCAGCGAGACTGGTAATCCGCCCTGTACCGGCTCAGCAGACGGGTGTAGACGTCGATGGCGTGGAGAGAGCCGTTTGGGAGCCTGTGAATCGCCTCGTTCTGAAGGGGTAGAATGCACGACTGATCCGTATAATTCGCGAGGCAGTTCTGCTGCTCTCCCAGCCGCAAGTACGCAATGCCGAGCAACTCATATAGCGCTTTGCTCCGTTGCGTCAGCGGGAGGCTGCTCCCCCCGAGTTCATCCAGCAGGCGCTGGATCTGCGCGATGGCATCCTCGGTGTCGCCGCCGTTAAGCAGTTCGGACGCGTACGCCTGAAGCATCCGAGACCGCACCGCCCCGGTCGCCGAGGCAGCCTGCTCACGTATCAGCGCCGCCCGCTCCTGATTGAGATAGTAGTAGGCCCGAGGGTTCGCGAGGGTCTCCTGATAAAGCCGATCCAACTCCCGAACCATATTCCGGGTGCCTTCCGTTTGCACCACGGCAGTATCGGTCTCCTCAGGTTCGCCCGCGCCCCTGGCACCGCATCCCGCCAGTAGCAAGACCACCGACGCTAACACTAGCGGTCGTAGCCGGCGGTTCCACTCCAGATGCAAGCGGTTGAACATTCCCGATCCTCCCTCCACAAAAGCAATCCACCGCAATCGTCTCCAAAGACGCTGCGGTGGATTGCTGTCTGAACTCATCCTGGAAGCATCGCACGGGCCGGGATTCAGGCTCCTCTCCAGAACCGATCCAGGTTAGAGCGACAACTGAACTCCGAGGCGATGCACGTTACCGAAGAACTCACCGTAGGTGGTATAGGCATAGTTAAAGGCAAATCCGAACCCGCCCACATTCTGCTGCAATCCGACGCCCAGGCTTACTCCTTCCGTGTCGGTTGGGAAACCATATCCAGCCCGAAGCGCCAGTGTATTCATGAAGAGGTATTCGCCGCCGATGCGAAGCTGCTCCGCAAAGTCGCGCGGCCGTTCGGCGTCTACGGCGACCCGAAGCGAGTGCATGTTGGAGTTCATGCTGGTCAGGTCCATGAGGTCCATCGACACGCCAACGCGGAAGGTCAGCGGCAATTCGAAGCTTTCCTCCTCGTACTTGAGCTCGCGCGAGAAGTTACGCACACTCATGGCAAAGTTCAGGCTGCGGAAGCCGGTCTTGTACAGTACGCCGAAGTCGAATGCGGGCGTCCCCTTGCTGTACGATTTCGAGACCAGGCCCCCGCTTTCATCACGGTCCACCGCAAACGAACCGAGATCCTGGTAGGCATATTTGACGTTACCGCCGATTGCAAAGCGGTCGGAAAGCGCCCGAGCATATCCGAGGCCGACTGCCAGGGCGGTCGGGCTATAATTCCCCGTCTCGATATAATCCCCCGCGCTTCCGACATCGTTCCGGACCGTCCCCTCAAACGTACCGTAATCTACAGCAGCCACCGATATGCCGAAGACGCCGTATTGCCCGTGGCTCGGACTGAATGCGATGCTGCCGGCGTTGTAGTTAATCTCCGCGATGAACTGTGTCCGCATGAACGCGAGGTCGGTCGTCCCTTGCAGATTTGCCATTCCGGCCGGGTTATAGAACATAGAGGCGGATCCCTCCATGTCCATAGCCGTGACGGCCCCGCCCATCGCGGCAGCACGTGGGTCAAGCGAAAGGGAAAGAAATTTAAAACCGGTCTGGGCCGATTTCGTCACGTCAGGATTCTGAAAGCCGGGATCCTGGGAACCGTCGTCCTGTCCGTACGCGAACGGTGTCGCGAGGAGCATCAGGGCCAGTAAAGCAATCGTCGTATACCATCTCATGGGGAAATACCCTCGGTTATATGCGCCGGAAACAGCATCTACCCGCGAGCAGGGCATAGACCGGGGACTCGTCGGAATGAGCCCCCGGCGCCCGGCTATTAGCGGATGACCACGAATTTTTTGATGATGTGTTCACCCGAGTCGTCGTCACGGATCACGGCGATGTAGATGCCGCTGACGATGAGCTGGTTGGAGTCCGTAGTGAGATTCCAGTTCTCATCGCCGCTGCCGTCGGCGTGGACGATGGTTTTGACGAGCTCGCCGAGCTCCGTGTAGATGTTGATGGTAGCGTGTCCGGGGATGTCCAGGAAGGCGATCTTGTTCTGCTGATCCGGCCAACGCAGATCCTTGTTGGCACCGAGGTTGTAGGGGTTCGGCACGATGCGTGCATCGGCGAGCGTAGCGCCTGGAGCTTTCTTGAGGAAAGCTGGATCGTAGGACTGGGCATAGTACCGGCTGCTCTTCAGAGGCGCTCCGGAAGGCGTACCATTAATCGCCATCGGATCGATATCCATCGGACCGCCTATGGCCTGTAGGAAGTAGAAATAGGCGACGTTTCGATCTACCTCTGAGTCCTCGTAGCTGGTCGTGCCCGGGTCCAGGTGAGCGATGAGACGGTACTTCTCCTCGTCGCCTGGTGCCGGGAAGCCCTGGAACCGGTTCTGCACCCGGTAGAGATCCCAGCCGCCTGCCGGCGTCTCCGTCGGGGTCCACTCGATGGAAATCTTATCGGTCCCGGAGGTCACGTGGAAGCTGCTGGGCGGTTTCGGCGGACTGATGACCTCGTAGCCGTTCTCCACAACAGCTTTAGCACGCCGGACAAGCTGGAAGAGCGAGTCGCGGGTCGTCATCACCCACTGATCTTTCGTCAGGCTGACACAGTCCGGTGTACCTTCGGTACAGGCCTGATTCGTCTTGGGGTTCCAACTGAAGAGCAGGGCGCCGGCCTCATCGCGGGTCATGTTCTCCCAGATGATCTTGTGACGATACCACTGGCCCAGTTCGTTGGCGAGGGTATCACTGAGGCCGCCGACGCCGTCGAATACGACGATGCGCACCTCCTCACCGGGAGCCATATCGTACGGGCCGAAATTATTGCCGTAGCTCCAACTGCCGGTGAACTGCGGATCGGCAGTGGTGGCAAAGTGCTTGACGAAGTCCACGGGTCCATCTCCTTCGAGCGGGTACGTCACGAAGGGCTGGGCGGGGACGGTACGGACCGGGGCATTCGACCAGACGTCCGGCAGAGCCGTCGGGCGGGTTTTCACGCCGTTCTCGATCCAGTCCCGCTCTTTCTCCATGAGCGGGATGTTGTTGTGGTTGCTGTTGCCCGTCAGGTCCGCGTCGTCAGAGTTCATATAGGTCATGACGCGAGGCTGGGCGGGGTCGTCAGGCTGTGAGAATCCACCGATGCCTTCCGGATCGGGCGGATGCGGGGCGCCATCCGCGTGCAGGATGAACTCGCCCTGCATACCTGCAGCGCCCAGGCGGCCAGTCGTATCGGTCTGGATGGTGTACCACCAGGAGCCAGGTACCCACATCGGGCCGCCGATGGTGCTGTACTCCTTCTTGGCCGACGCGGCTTCGAGCCAGGTGAACTCCCCGCGTATGCCTTCATCCGGCAAGCCGTAGTCGTTTTTGCCATTACCGACGATGTCGGTCTGGTTGATGGCCCCCCAGGCCGCATCCCCAGCGGAATTGTCCCACGAGGTCGATGACGCGCTCGTCTTCGGCCTGCGAATGAAAGAGAAGTAGACATCCTCGAGGTTCTGGTCGGGTAACTCAACCTCCTCGTCGCCGTCTACGTTGCCGGTGTTGACGAACCGGAATTCGGTAATGTGATAATCGTCGTGGTACTCGTTACTGTACTGAAAGGAGCGCTGCTCGACGCTAATACCGACAGAAGTATTCACCTTGTTAAGCAGCATGCGGTCGGGCTTGAGGCTCGGGTCGATAGCGTCAATGGTGACGGGGACCTGGTAGGTCGGATTGTCGTCAACGCGCAGGTCCGGGGCTTCAAACTGGCTTATCAGTTTCATCTCCGTCTGAAAGAACTCACCGATGCCCTTGGAGCGGGGACCGCTATGCGAGTTCCGGTACGGATACTTATTGCCATTCTCGTCCGTGAAGTCCTTGACGCTGATCCAGTAGCCCATGACGTGCATGTAAGACACACCGCCTGGGGACATATTGTAGATGCCTGGCCAGACCATCATGGGGAAGGGTTCGTAGATCTCGGGCTGCCCGAGGCCTCCGTTGTAGCGGTGCTGGAAGTCCCCGACGCTCAGCCAGCGGAAGTCATACTGCGCCCGGGCCGTATTTACCCAGCCCTGTGCCAGCAGAAGCACCGCGACGACCGCCAGGCACTTTTGCCATGTCGTAACTTGTTCAACCTTCATGTTCTCCTCGTCAATCGTGTAATAGCGCCGAGAGATGACAACCGCCGCGGTAAGGCCCGAGGACCACTGCCACGCGGCGGTTGCACCTCCTCTTAGAAGCTGAGGCGGATTCCAAAGAACACATCCCGTGGATTCAGGAACGCCATGGTGGAACCGTTGGGCATGTCGATGTACGCCCTGTCGTCCAGCACCTGCTTTACGCGGCCGGCGTCTGCATCCACCCAGGAGCCGCTGGCATGCATCACGTACTTGCGCGTTTTCAGGTCGTAATACAGGGCGTCGTCGATGGGCGCGGTGACGCTGTTTACGTCTTGAACGGCATAGATCGGGTCGAACGCGGCACCCGGCTTGCGGTAGTCACCTGGCTTGTCATCTCCTGGCACCCAGTCGTAGCCAGGCGTGTAGTTTTCCACGCCTTTGAAGAGCTCGTCTGCGGAGGGAAGGTGGAGGGAGCGGATGTAGTCCCGCTGGTCGTTCTCGCCCAGGAAGATACTTCCGCGCCGATAGTACATCTGACGGAGGTTGAAGACGTTGGTGACGTCGACGTAGAACTGCGCGCGCCCGATGCTGGTCGCAAAGTTCTTGCTCAGGCGCAAGTCGAAGTTCCAGAAATCCTTCCACTTCGTATTGTAGGCGATCTTCGGGTTGTTTCCGGCCCCCTCAATGGAAAAGTTATTCCCATCCCAGGTGGAGGGAGCGCCGCTACGCCACTCGCCGAGGAGGGCGATACGCCAATCACCCAGTGGGTGAGCCCCGGCCACGGTGGGTCCGAACCCATTCGGTAGGCGAAGTTCCAGATTCATCCTCGCGAAGGGCTGCGGCACGCGCGCGCCTTGCGACAGGCTGTTGGGGCTGGTGGCATATTCACGGTACCGCCGGAGATCCTCGTAGATCGTTCCGAAACCGAATCCGCCGCCTTTCGTGGAGAGGTAGGTGTAGTTGAGGAAGCCTCGCACCCAATCGCCACGGTCCTTTGCGATGGTGACCTCAAAGCCGCGGTTGTCCGCATAGCTCAGCGGTTCCTGGCGCGTGTAATTGACGAGGCCGTCGATGCTGACGTACGTCACGCCGCGACCCTGTTCAGAGAGGTCATTGTAGAAGCCCGCCAGGTGCACCAGGAAGAGGTCGGCGAAGCTCTGCTCAAAACCAATCTCGTAGGCGACGGTCTTGGGCAGGGGGATGTTCGGATTACCGATCGAGTTGATCTGCGTCGTAAACGGATTGTACTGGATCTGGAAGAGTTGGTACGGCGACGGCATTTGCCGGAAGTGGCCGTAGTTGAAGTAGAATTTACTGTCCTCAGTCACCGGGAAGGAGACGCCGAGCCGGGGGCTGAGCGTGAAGAGTGCCTTCGTAGGCGTCAGGTCCACCACGGAACTGTCGCCCAGCTTGTCGTAACCCTGCGAAGCCGAAAAGAGCGTGCTAAAGGCATTATAGTCGTACCAGTCTCCCCCTGCGTGGAAGTAGTCGGCCCGCAGGCCCAGGTTGGCGACCATGCCCTTGAACTCCAGCTTTGTCTGGGCATAGAGAGCACCCTGGACGGGACTGCGCTGCCAGCGATACCGCTCGTTTTCCTGCTGTGGATTCGCTGGATCCCAGGAACCGTAGAAGATATTGTAGTCGCTGTTGATGTATTCGGCCCCGGCCTTAACCTGCATGAAGCGGTTAAGCTGGCTGGTGATGTCGAACCTAGCGTCCCAACGCGACACGTCGGAGGTGTC
>DASSAV010000316.1:0-2421 GCA_035699265.1 Rhodothermales bacterium | reverse complement strand
CACATGGCGCAGCACATGGAGATGTGCCGTCAAATGATGGAGCAGAGCAGCATGATGGGTGGCGGCAGGATGGGCCCGGCCATGATGGGGCCCGGCATGATGGGCGGCGATCCGAAACAGCAGGCCGAGATGATGGCGATGCGCGGGGAAATGATGAAGGCAATGGGGGACATCATGATGAAGTACGCCCAGCGGATGCAGTCTGCGAAATGAATGAATGTGGCCGCTCGTCATCGCTGATCCTCGCGGGCTATACCGCGCTGACGGAAGCACACGGCTGCGTGGGATCGCGGTGCGCGCCGCGGTGGAGGAAGATGAGCGATACTGAGGGACGGTTCAGCGAGCGCCCGGTGAAGCTTCGATTAGGCCGAGGCGAGCTCGTGCAGGTCCCCGAAGGCCAATGGCGACTGCCGCTGACCAGGTCGCGGATGGGCGAGCATGCGGCATCGAGAACCTGGCTCCCCTTTGCATGTTTCAATCGCGTCGCTAGGGATACTGCCAAGAAGTGGGCAATTCTTTTGGCGAAAACGTGATTGTGAGTGAAACAAGGGGCCGAATCCTGTTGGGGCCACCAAATTGTTTTTGTTATCGTTTTTCGGGCCTCCTGTTTCCGGGACATTCAAGAGTTCTTGAAACACGGAGCCCATTTCTCTCGTCGAGCGCGCGCGTCTCGTAGAAGCCGATGTCAAGTACCCAAGAACAAGCCTGAGAATTCGCAGGATCAGGTCCCGATATTACACACTCCATCCGTGACCCTCGCGGGAGGAGATCAGCGGACGAAGCTCGCGTTTCCGACGACCGCTGACTATCTTCAGCAGGTTCTCTTCATCCCGGCAGGGTGGCAGCTGCAACTGGCAGCAGCACTCGCGCACTGGAAGGCGCCCTAGCATTTGCCGGGCGCGAGGGACTAGTTCAGGAGGGCTCGAGCGATGACGGAGCTTGGAATGATGCTGCTCAGCCGGGTCCGGATCGCACTGCGTGTTGGCCTGCCGGCCCTTCAGAGACGCCTCCCCGATCCGTGGGACGTCCATCCCGACAGCAGAGACGCGAGCCAGGGAGCGAACCTTGCTGTCTTGTTCTACGAGATCTTCCTGAATCAGACCGCCGAGGGTCTAGAGCTCACCACCGCAGACGCACTTGGTCGCTACTTCGTCCTCGGAATCCCGAGTCGTCATCGACGAACGGAGGAAACGGCCTTCATGGTCTTCCGCATTTTCACGGCGCATCCGACCGGTGAGAACCCGTTCGGCTGGAACCGCATAGCCGCTGGGAGGACCACGGTACACGCGAACATCGTGAGGTCCCACACAGTGGAAGCAAACAATCTCGAGGCGATGGTCAGCGATCGAATCGAGGCGCACCTAGACAAGGGTGTCGTTGCACTGGAACTCCGGTATCGACGTGGGGTGCCGAAACGAGTGGCGTCGGAAGGAAGGGTCCGCTTCACGGCGGAATCCGAACACGTTCGGGTCTACCGGGCAGACGAGCTTGTCGATGTCGTGAAGAGCGTGCCGGCAGCGGTTGACCGGCTCGAAGGCTTCGGCCTCCGAGTGACCCTGCCGGAACTGACCGACATATTCGACGGGTCGGAGCAAGTCGTGAACCTCACGGTGCAGCCATGGTTCTTGCGTCGGGTCTACGCGCCATCTGGCGGGTGACGATCCCCAAGGGACCCTCTCCTCAACACGCCGGAAGATGTGCCCTTTAATGTTCCACACGAATAATGTTCCACACGAACCGGGACACCACTTCGCGGCCGGCGGCTAGGTCATCGTGTTCCAGTACTCCGCCTTTTTTCTACAATCGTCGAGACTGTAACTAGCTGACGCACGGGGCGAAATCGTGGCCCTGTCCAAACACGGGTTCCATCTCGCAAAGGAGGAGCCAATGGCGACGCCAGAGGAACAGATCCGAGATCAACAGCAGGCGACCTGGGACAAGTTTGCAGCAGGCTGGAAGAAGTGGGACGAGCTGGTGCTGGGCTGGCTCGCGCCCGTTGGCACCGAGCTTCTCGACGGTGCCCGCCTACGGCCGGACTCCTACGTCCTCGACATAGCGTCTGGTACCGGAGAGCCTGCGCTCAGCGCCGCCTCCCGCTGCCCGCAAGGCAAGGTCATGATGACCGACCTGGCTGAGAAAATGCTCCTCATCGCCAAAGAGACCGCCGCACGCCGCGGTGTCCGCAACGTTGAGATGCGCCAGTGCGACGCCGGCGCCCTCCCCTTCGCCGATAATACGTTCGACGCGGGCACGGCGCGCTTCGGCTTCATGTTCTTCCCCGACGTCTCGGCAGCCGCCCGCGAGCTCGCCCGCGTGGCCAAGTCCGGTGCCCGCGTCTGCACCGCGGTGTGGGGCCCGCCAGAGAAGAACCCTTGGGCGACCATCATCATGGCGACGATCGCCAAACACGTCGAGATGCCC
>DASSAV010000315.1:0-3526 GCA_035699265.1 Rhodothermales bacterium | reverse complement strand
GTCTACGTCCGCAATGTGGCTGTCGCCCCGGTTGATGCGGTCGACGATGCGGCCGTTTACGTCGAAGCCGATGGTCCGGTAGCCGCTCCGGGCCATTTCCACCGCGAGCGGAAGGCCCACGTACCCGAGTCCGATGACGCCGAGCGTGGCGGAGCGATCTTTGAAGCGTCCTGTCATGTGCAGTTAGCAATTAACAGTGAGCAGTTAGCAGTCGTAGTCGGCAAGGCATGAAAGCATACAACTCCTCCCTTGAGGGAGGTGGCCCGCCAGGGTCGGAGGGTGTTGCGCTCCCATACACCCCCAGTCGCTGGCGCGACAGCCCCCTCAAGGGGGCGGTTAATACCGAGATGATCTGCGAGAATTGCATTGGATCAGTCAGCCTACAACCTTCAAATAGACTTTCATCCATTATAGCCGGCCGAGGTAGAAGATGGCGAGACCTACGGAGGATACGGCGGACACGATGGGGGCGAAGTCGCGCCAGCTAAGGCGCTGGTGCAGGACGGTTTCGACGGTTAGAACGTCGCCCTCTTGCAGGAGCGGATTCTCTCTGGTGGCCAGCACCTGGTCTTTCATGGATGCCTCATAAATGGTGCCAAGTCGGCCGTCCTGCGGCCTCGTGAGGCGCACGATGATCCTGCGCCGGCTCCTATCGGAAAGGGGCGTCACTTCGGGGCCGCCCGCCAGGGAGAGGAGCGTGCTGAGGTGGGTCTGGCGGGGGACCTCATAGAGGCCGGGATTGCGGACGGTGCCCCAGACGTTCACGCGGATCGTGACGTCGCCCGGTTCGGCGTAGCTGTAGTAGGCGGCGGTGCTGTAACGGGAGCGCTCGAAGTCGTTTACCGGGCTCTGCGCCCGGGCGGCATGCGTCCAGGCCAGGGAGGCGAGGGCGCAGAGGAGCCAGGGTATTGCGCGGGCTGGGAGGTTATTCACGGAGCAGGGAAGTATTCGCGTGTTCAAGTGTTCGCGTGTTCAAGTGTTCGAGAGAGGTCCCTCACCCCGATAAATCCCGATAAGCAGAATCTGGCCGGTTCCGTGGGGGTCGCAATGACGGCATGAGGAAGCATTGCGAACCGCCCCTGTATTCCCTGGCAGAGATGCCAACCACCCCTGTATCCCCTCCTTGGAAAGGAGGGGAGTTGGAGGCGAGCTATCTGGACCTTAAAGGTTCCAAAATTCAGTGACCGGAACTGGTATAACACGGGACGGGAGCGGCTGAGGGAGTCCGGATCGGGTCCGGAACAGGGCTCAGCGCGGGAAAACAGTGTTTGTGGTGGTTACGGGGTTAAGATGGGAATGGCGTTCAGGGGAGGGGGCGCGACTATGAACGGGCTGCTATGCTTCCTGTTTTACTGGCGCGCTTTCGCCGTAGTATTCGTAGTAGCCGTAGCCGTACCCATAGCCGTAGCCGCTGCCGGCAGAGCGGGCGTTGAAGCGGTTGAGCACGATGCCGGTCAACCTGCCGCCCACGTCGCGGAAGGACTCGGCGCTCCGCTCCAGCGTCTGCCACTGCGTTTCGTCACTGGTGCAGACCAGTACGACGGCGTCGCATACAGAAGAGAGCAGCAAGGCGTCCGTTACGGCCAGGACGGGAGGTGAATCGATCACGATCACGTCGAACGACTGCCGCAGGCGGGCGATGAGGTCGCGCATGCGGCGGGATCCGAGCGTCTCGGCGGGGTTGGGCACCGAGGCTCCGGCAGGAATGACGTACAGGTCGTCTACCGCCGTAGCGAACTGCTCGAAGTCTTCGGGGATCGCCTCGAAGAGCAGGTCGACCAGACCCGGCTCGCGGGCCACGCCCAGGACGGTGTGGCCCGTCGGGCGGCGGAGGTCGGCGTCTACATAGACGGTGCGGCGGCCCGACTGCGCCATGGTTACGGCGAGGTTCGTAGCCGTGACGGACTTGCCCTCGCCGGGGCCTGCACTGGTGATGAGGATCGTCTGCACCTGCACGTCGGGCCGGCTGAACTGGATGTTGGTGCGCAGGCGGCGATACGACTCCGCGACCGGCGAGAGGGGATTGAGGAGCGAGATGAGGCGGGTATCGTAGCGGGTTCCCTCCACCACGACGTGCGACTCGCCGCCGAAATCCGACTTGACGGTGTGGCGCATGTCCGGCACGACGCCGAGCAGGGTAAAGCCGTGCTTGCGGAGGTCTTCCGGCCGGTGGATGCGGGTATCCAGGCCGTTGCGCAGGAACGCGAGGCCGACGCCGACCATGAGGCCGAACACCGCGCCGAGCAGCAGGTTGAGGGCGGGGCGTGGCCGCACCGGCTCTTCCGGCTTGAACGCCTTGTCGATGACTTCGATGTAGCCCAACTCAGACTGTTCGGCCACGCGGGCCTCCTGCATCTTCTGGAGGAGGGTCAGATAGATTTGCTCCTGCGTCTGCTCGGTCCGCTCCAAGCGCTTGAGCAGGATGGCCTTGCTGGGAATCTCGCGCAGCCGGGCCTTGAGCTCAGCCAGGCCCTGGTTGATGATGTCCAGGCTGGCCTGGAGTCCGCTCACCTTGATGTTGGACTCGGTAATCCGCCCACGCAGCAACTCAAGCTGCGATACCCGACCGGCGGCCCCGCCGTTCACCATCGCGTCCGTGCCGGGTGCGAGGACCGTCACCGAGGTCGTCGCATCCTGCACCAACTGGTCGACGCGCTTCTCCAGTTGGGCCGAGAGTTGGGCTATTTCCTGATCGATTTCCGCCAGCCGCCCGGTTCTGGGCGAGCGGTCGCGCAGTTCCGGGTTGCGCGCGAAGATCTGTTGCTGCTCTACCTGGAGGGTTGCGATGGCATTCTTGAGGCGGTCGATGACGAGGTCGTTCCCGGACGAGATCTGCCCTGCGAGGCCCGGTACGATCTTCTCCATCTGCGTTTCCAGGCTTTTCAGCTCCGTCTGCGCCATGCCGAGCTGCAACTGGGTCTGATACTGCGTCTGTTGAAGGTCCGTGAACTGCTGGAGCAGTTGCCTCGCCTCCTCGTCGGGCTCGACGATGCTCTCCTGGTTCAGGAACGTCAGCAGATCTTGCTCGGCGTCTTTAAGCTGCGCACTGAAGCGCTGTGTGGCGCCGTCCAGGAACTCGCGGGAGGCCGTCATGCGGGCGCGGCTGGAGGTCCGGTTATAGTCCTGGTACGTTTCCGCATAGAGGTCTGCGATCTCCTGAGCTTCCTCCGGGATCGTGCTCGTGACCACGACCTCGAGCAAGTCCACATCGCGCCCCAGCGGCCGGACGCTGACATAGTCCTGGCGAAGGCGCCGGACGACGTCCTCGATCCCGAACGGCTCCCCATCGTCGTCGTGCTCGAGAATCGTGAACATCTCGTCGGTGCCAGGGACCGTACGCATGTCGGTGATCTGCTGGGCCACCGAGTGCGCAATGGTACGCGACTTCAGGATCTCGACTTCGTTCGCGATGTTGCGGTTCGCCCCTTGCAGGCCGAGGAGTTCGCCGAGTTGCGGGGAGGTCTGCTGCGAATTGACGTAGAGGACGCTCTTGGACTCGTATTCGGGCGCCTTGATATAGGTGTAC
>DASSAV010000314.1:0-6970 GCA_035699265.1 Rhodothermales bacterium | reverse complement strand
CGAGTAGAATGAGGAGTTGGCCGACTGTTCCGAACATAGACGCACCTACCGAGCCGGGGATGAGGAGGGGCAATCACGTAACGCAATTGAAACAAGAGGCGCGGGGACTGTTCCGTCCCCGCAGGGTTGCTTATGCCACCAGTGGACGCTATTCATGGGATTTTGGCTCGGGGCCAAGCGCCGGTTTTGTAGGTGGTTGGGGGTTTGTCGATGGTCCGTGGTTAGTCGTCGGTTGTGTTCAGGTGTTCGAGTGTTAGGTGTTCGAGTCGGGTGGGTGGTACAGGTCTGGCGTTCTTTGTTCTCTGGCTCCTCCGGTGGGAGATGGGGTGTCAATTGTAACGGATCTGACGATTTGTTCGTTGTCAGTTGTTGGTTGTTGCGTGGTGCGGTGAAACGTAACGGATCTGACGGTTTCAGCATTATTCTAGAGCATGTAAGACGCATCATTGCACACTTTGCACGTTTTTTGTCAGTTGTTGTTGGTCCGTGGTCAGTTGTTGGGTGTCAGTTGCACAGATTGCACACGGAATGTGGGTTTTGTGAAGCCGAATGGCCCGGCCGTAGGTAGCGGGTATCCGGGATGATCGGGGTGCCATTGGTAGCGTCGTACGGCCGTACATAGCGTCGCACGGCAGTGCGACGCTACGGGCTGGAGACCGTGGTATGGGCAGGGTGATTGCACACATTGCACACAGAATGTATGGTTCGCGGGCGGCGGGACTGAAAAAATGCAGGCATTCGGGGTGCATTGCACACTTTGCACACGAAATGGCTGTTTTTCAGGCGTGCAGGGGGCCGATTGTAACGGATCTTACGGTTCGGGCGGTTGGTTGCACCTTGCCCCGCTCAGGCGAGGCCTTCGGTTCGGGGGGTGCACCCCGATGGGCTGATTTGGGGCGATCACCTGGGAAGGAGGGGAGTTAAAACCAGCCACCCCTGCCTTTTACTTCGTGAGTCGCTGCGCTCGTCTCTTCGTGAGTCGCTTCGCTCGTGTCCTCCTGTCCAGGAGGGGAGCTCTTTTTCCTCTACCGAATCATTCAATCAAAGATCATCGGGGGGGTTGGAGGCAGGATATCAAAGAACGGGGTGCGGGTGGGTGCGCGGAGGTCTGGACCTATGTAGTGCAATCTTTGTGGCGGGGCAAGGTTATTTTCGTAACCTGACAGGTTGGCAGGTCGAAAGCTGGAGATGTGGGGAGCCGGAAGGATGAGAGGGGTGGAGCGGTTCAGCTCAGGAAATCATAAATCTTGACGTCCGTCCAGTACCTGGAGCAGTCGTTGCGGAAGTCGTCGTGGACGGGATGGACCTGGTAGGCGTCGTGGTCGTCCTTGTCGTCGAAGGCGCAGACGAGGCCATAGCTATAGGTTCGGTCGATGACGGGGCGGTCGGTGGAGGCGGGTGTGCCGACGAAGCCGTGGCGGACGGTTTCGATGGTGGTCAGGGACTTTACGCCGCGCTCGAAGGCGGCGACGTCGTTGGGTGAGAGGTCGTCTTTGAGCCAGAAGTAGACGCAGTGTAAAAACATGTGGACGGCAGTTAGCAGTTGGTAATTAGCAGTTAACAAAGGGGTGCCGCGTACTCACGGCGACCGCCGACGGCAGACCGCCGCAATACAATGGCGCTTTCGGCGGTCGGTCGTCGGCGGTCAATAACCCTTCGGATGGCTTCAAGTTGGTGCTTGCTGCGTATCCATTCAGTAGCAGGCCGCTGGTAGCGAACCGTTCTATTTCGCATAGCTCACGGAGCGGACTTCTCGGATTACGGTGACTTTGATCTGGCCGGGGTACTGCATTTCGTTCTGGATCTTTTTGGAGATTTCCATGGCGAGCAGTTCGGCGGAGGCATCGGAGACGAGTTCGTGGTTGACGAGGACGCGGATCTCGCGGCCGGCCTGGATGGCATAGACGCGCTCGACGCCCTCGAAGGAGCCGGCGAGGGCTTCCAGTTTTTCGAGACGCTTGATATAGCCCTCGAGTGCCTCGCGGCGGGCGCCGGGGCGCGCGCCCGAGATGGCGTCCGCCGCCTGGACGATGGGGGCGATCAGCGTGGTCATCTCGATCTCGTCGTGGTGCGCACCGACGGCGTTGCAGATGTCCGGGTGTTCCTTGTACTTGCGGCACAGTTCCATGCCCACGATGGCGTGCGGGCTCTCGATCTCCTCTTCCACCACCTTGCCGATGTCGTGCAAGAGCCCGGCCCGGCGCGCCATCGTTGCGTCCAGGTCGAGTTCGGCGGCGATGAGCGAGGCGATCCGCGCCGTTTCGATGGAATGGGACAGGAGGTTTTGCCCGTAGCTGGTCCGGAAGCGCATGCGGCCTACGAGGCGCACCAGTTCCGGGTGGAGACCGTGCAGCCCCATGTCGATGATAGTCCGCTCGCCGGTTTCGACGATCTCCTCTTCGATTTCCTGCCGCAGCTTTTCGACGACCTCTTCAATGCGGGCCGGGTGGATGCGGCCGTCCTGGACGAGTTTAAGGAGAGAGAGGCGGGCCACCTCGCGGCGCACGGGATCGAAGCCGGATAGGATCACCGCCTCCGGCGTGTCGTCCACGATGACCTCAATGCCGGTGGCCGCTTCGAAGGCGCGGATGTTGCGCCCTTCGCGCCCGATGATGCGCCCCTTCATCTCGTCCGACTGGATATTGACGACCGAGACGGTGTTCTCGATGGCGTGCGCGGCGGCGGTGCGCTGGATGGCGGTCAGGATGATCTTGCGGGCCTGCCGGTTGGCCGTCAGCTTCGCCTCGTCCCGGATCTCCTTCACCTGGCCGGCAGCTTCCAGCTTGACTTCTTGCAGGAACTGCTCTCGTAGTGCTTCTCGGGCCTCCCGCTGCGTCAAGCCAGAGACCTGTTCGAGCTTACGCACCTGCTCCTGGATCATTTCCTCCAGCTTTTCGCGTTGCGTATCGAGCCGCAAACGGAGCTCGGCCTGTTCCTGTTCGTGCTGTTCCGCCTGCTGCTGGCGCGCACCGGCATCCTCGTGCAGCCGTTCGACATTACGGCGCATCAACTCCGCCTCACGGCGGTGCTGGTCCGCTTCCTTGCGCAGCACGTCCAGTGCGTCCGCCGCCTTGGTCAACACGGCTTCCCGCTCGTTCACGCGTTGCGTGCGCCGGTTTATCTTGGCCTGTTTCTGTTCGAGTTTATGGTGTGTGCGTCTAAGGTCGCGCTTGGTTTCAACGTGCTCCCGCTCCAGTTCCTCTTTCCGGCGGGCGATTTCCGCCTCAGCCTTTTCTATATGTTCGTGCCGAAAGGACTGCGCCTCCTGCCGCGCTTCCGCCAGCAGGCGCTCTGCTTCCGCGTGCGCCTGCGCGAGCCTACTCCGGCCCATTCGGGAGAGGAAAGATCTATCGACAAAGAATCCAAGTACGAATGCGACCACGGCGACGCCCAGTACGATGGCGACCGTGATTCCGTCCATAAGTGTATGTTAATGTATGTAAAATGCAGCCCTGGAGGTTTTTGACAAATTGATCGGGCAAAGGGATGAGAGGGCAGGAGCGGTGGATTCGTACCAGTAAGCCTCTGCATTCGTGCTGATGTGCAGCTTTTTGATCCACCACCCCCGGCCCCTTCCCTCGAAAACTCGGGACAGGCTCTGTCCAGGAGGGGAGCTTCTCTTCCTTTGCCGAATCAATAAATCAAAGACCATCAGGGTTGCACGTGAACCGAACCGGTCTCTGCCTGACAGGGAATTCGGGCAGCGTTTTGCCGGGTTGGCGGTTATGGATGAGGGATAGTATATAAAAAAACGCCCCGGTTGGCTACGGCTCATCGCCGAAACCGCACCGGGGCGTGTATTGGCCTCGCATCGACCCGCGGCTAGTGGATATGAAGAACCTACCTTCATATCACAGTGGGTGCCGCTCGGGTCCCTCCATCTTCTCCGGTTCTCCTGCTAGTGCAAGGAGAAACCCCGACGGGCGGGGCTGGAGCCTGTTGTCAAGACCCGAAGGATGGCTCCCGCGAGCATCATTAATAAGGTTCTTATATGCATCCACCGCAAGCCGATGTCCGGTTGCCCCGTAAGGGGCAAGTGCCGTCTTACACGAGCTTTGGATGGATGGTGTTCCGTTCGGGAAAGGGTTTCGGGAAGCGGAGAAAGGGGGAAAGAGCGGGGGAAAGGGGGAGAGGACGAATGGGGGAGAGGAGGAAAGGACGCGGGCGGGAGGGAGTAAGGCGGGGGATGCGGGGAGGTGGTGGTTTAGAGGGGGTGTTGTGTTGCAGGGTTCGCGCTGTGTTTCAGGGCCATTGCTGCGCTCATCTGTGCGGCTCATTCGGGAAGGGCGGCGATATCAATTGCTTTGCGGTGGCACATGCAGGATGGTTTGATGTATCCTTGTTATTATTGCTGAGGTTGGGTCGATAACCGAAGTGCTCGATCGGGCCTGTTCAGTTGCGGCGTCGTGCCGGTCACAGTTGGTTGATATCAGCGCATGGATTACGTCCTTTTCGTCCTGCTGGCCCCCCTTGCAGCCATTGCACTGGTGACGGTCCTCGTGAGCGTGTGGCGGTACAGGCACATCCCGGCGGCCCGCCTCCTCCTCGCGGCAGGCGTTACCATCGCGGGCTGGCTGTTGTTCAATACGGCTGAAGCTCTCGCGACGACGCCCGAGGACAAGCTGTTCTGGGCCAAGCTGACCTACCTCTTTATCGCCACGGCGCCGCTGTCCTGGTTTGCGTTTACCCTCGTCTACACGAATCGACGCGCGTGGCTCGGGTGGAGGCAAGTGGTTTTGCTCCTTTGCATTCCCGTTCTGACCATCTATTTCGCGCTCACGAACGGAAGCCACGGATTGATCTGGCGGGCTTACAGTTTCTACGAGATATCGGCCCCCAAGCTCGGTCCGCTCCCCGACACGTACCTGGGCATCGACGTGACGCATGGCCCCTGGTTCTGGCTGTGCGCCGTGTACGCCTACGCCTGTCTCATCGCCAGCTCGGTGCTGGTCATCCACGACCACCTGCGCTCCTTCACCCTTTACCGGCGACGGTCGGCCTGGACGGTGTTCGCCGTACTGGCCCCGCTCGCCGCCAACATCTTCTATCTCTCCAGCCCGATTCCAGGCTTCGAAAAAGACTTCACCTCCATCGTCTTCGCGCTCAGCACCGGCGTGTTCACGGTGATGATTCGGAAGTACGGGCTGCTCGACCTGAAGCCCTTCGCCCGCACGCTGCTGATCGAGATGATCCGGGACAGCATGTTCGTACTGGATACGTCGGACCGCATCGTCGATTTCAACCGGCAGGCAACCGAAATCCTGGCACTGGACGACGAGAGCATCGGCATTCAGGTTGCCTCCGCCTTGCGAGCGGAGCATGGTGAACTCCTGACGCATCTGGAAGGCCCGCATCAGGAGCACTCGGAGTTCTGGCTCATGGTGGATACCGAGTGGCGCTATTTCGAGTTGCGGGTTGCCCCACTCGAAGATTCGAGCGGACGGGTGGTCGGGCGGCTGGCGGTCCTGTACGATATGACGCTCCGGGAGGAGCACGAGGAGGCGCTTCGGCAGGCCAACCTGCGCCTGGAGAGCGAATGCGAGGAGCTGGATGCCTTCGCCCGCACCGTGGCGCACGACCTCCAGAATCCGGTGCATACCATCCTGGGATTCAGCGACATACTGGAACAGGATTACGACCACTTGCCCGGCGAGACACGGCGAGAGCTGACGCAGACCATCACGCGGACCGCCGTCAAGATGCAGCAGATCATCCACGAGCTCCTGCTGCTGGCGAGTGTGAGGAGGCAGCCCGTACAGCCTCAACCCTTCGACATGGCGCAGGCGGTGGCGGAGGTGCGGGAACGGCTGCAACCCGAGATCGAACGGCGCGGCGCCCACGTCGCGGTTCCGGACGAATGGCCGGAGGTGCTCGGGTACAGTCCCTGGATAGAAGAGGTCTGGAGCAACTACCTGGGCAATGCCATCAAGTACGCGGGGTCCGAGCCGGACATCGAGCTAGGCTATACGGTCGAGGACGGCGGCGCCCGTTTCTCGGTGCGCGATTTCGGGCCGGGGGTGCCGCTGGACAAGCAGACGCAGTTGTTCGTGCCCTTCTCGCGCATCGGCCAGCCGAGCGTGAAAGGCCACGGCCTCGGGCTTTCGATCGTGCGGCGCATCATGGAGGCCCTGGGCGGCGGGTACGGGGTAGAGAGCACCGGCGTGCCAGGGGAGGGGAGCACGTTCTACTTCACCCTGCCGCTCGTGGGGGCTGAGGCCGTTGAGGGGGAGGTTTTCGGGAGAGGGGGAATGAGAGAATGAGAGAATGAGAGAATGAGAGAATGAGAGGGGGAGAGGAGGAGGGTAGGGGAGAAGGAAAGGACGAGAGGGGGAGAGGGGGAAAGGAGGATTGTCGAGGTCGATTGATGTGGGCTGGCAATATGAGCCAAATCCTGATTGCTTTATAGGGAGGCTCATTATACATTCCTGGCATGTGGGTGGACGCAAGGGTTCAGGCCGTCCCCTGCATCGAAAGAGAGAGCATGCATTGTCCTGGCGCGCACGTCCTCGGGCGTAGCGGCAGGATCCGTAATCCCGCACGCGAAATGATGATCAGGTTGCTCGTGTCTCGTACTTCAGGATCACCGCATCCGAACGAGTACACCTTCGATCAGGAGAGCATCATCCTTGGCCGTGACAGCGCAAGCCACCTCGCGCTGCCCGACCCCCAGCGGGTCGTCAGCAAGCGCCACGCAGAGATACGATGCCAGCACGACACGGTGCAGTTGTTGGACCTGGGCAGCAAGAACTTCACCTATCTCAACGAGCGGAAGCTGCAGCCGGGCATCCCGTACGAATTGCACGGTGGCGACGCGATCCGGGTTGGAGAATTTGAGATCCTGTACGAGCCGGTTCTTCTGGCCGAAGCCGACTACGACCGGACGATTTTCGACGCCAGCTTCGTAAATCCGTTCGAGGAAGACGCCGAGCGGCTTGCGACGGCGTGGCGGAGCATCCGCGAGAAGTTCGAG
>DASSAV010000313.1:0-19488 GCA_035699265.1 Rhodothermales bacterium | reverse complement strand
TCGGATGGGCCTCGGAATGATGCAAAGAGCCGTGGAGGCGGGGGTGGCGTCTCCATGCGGAGGCGCTCACCGTCGAACAGCGTACGGACGAAGTAATCGATGGTGAAGTCGTTCCACGTCGAGATGCCGACGGGACCGTGGAAGGTGACGATACCGCTCTTCGCGTAGATGCCGACGAGGAGAGAGGTGACGTCGCTGTAGCCGCAGAGGATCTTGGGATGCGCGCGGATCAGGTTGTAGTTGAGGAGCGGCAGGATGCGGCTGCACCCCCAGCCGCCGCGCATTGCGATGATCGCTTTCACGTTGGGGTCGGCGAACATGCGGTTCACGTCGGATGCGCGCTCGGCGTCCGTGCCGCCCAGGTAACCCCGGTGGTCGAGCACGTGCCGCCCGCGCCGGGTGCGTAGGCCGAGCCCGGCCAGCGTTTCCTCGGCGTCCGAAACGTCGAACGGATTGGAGATGAGGCCGCCCGGACTGATGAGGCCGACGATGTCGCCCCGCCGCAGGCGCGGGGGCTTTCGGATCGGAAGGGGTGTCTTCGCCGTCCGGATTGCCGAGGGCGCGGCGGAGAATGCGGGGAGTGCGAGCGAGGCGAGCCCGGCGCGCTGCAGAAAAAGACGCCGGTTCAGGTTGAGGCGGGGCATCAGGGTGACGATACAGTGTGAGCCTGAGAAAGTGGCGAAGCGGAAGAGGGGCAGGGAGAGTCCAATAAACTGAATCAGGATAAATCCAAAATCTAAAATGGAGCGTGAGACTAGAAGACGGGGTTGGCGGAAGCGCTTTGTTCACAGTCTTTTACTTCAATTGATCCCGGAAATGCACTAATTTATCAGGCTGTGAAAGTTTGAGAATCATACGTGCCGTCGGCATCCCGGCCTAAGATTGGCCGCGCCTGGGGACGGTGGAGGAACATGGCAAGCAGTGAGATAAGAGGGTCCTCAACGACAGAGGCCCTGCCCGTCGCGCCGTCGATGGGACCGGCGCTACAATCGGTTCAAGTGCCCTATGACGTGGCACCGGTAGGCCAGCGTGTCGTTTTCATGTCCGGACTGGCCATCTTCATCGGGATCGTGGGGGGGTTCATCGCCGAGATCCTGATGCGGCTCATCTGGCTCATCACCAATCTCTCGTTCTACGGGCGTTTTTCCTTCGAGCAGGTCAATCCGTCCGTGACCCACATCGGGTTGGGCGTGCTGCTGGTGCCGGTGATCGGTGCGGTCATCGTCGGTTTTATGGCCAAGTACGGCTCCAAGGCAATCCGGGGCCACGGGATTCCGGAGGTGATGGAGAAGGTGCTCTGGGGCAAGAGCCGAATCCCGGCGCGCCTCATGTTCTGGAAGCCGCTGTCGGCCGCGGTCGCCATCGGCACGGGGGGCCCGTTCGGCGCCGAGGGCCCGATCATTGCGACCGGCGGGGCATTCGGATCGTTCGTCGGCCAGATCATCTCCGTGACGGCGGACGAACGGAAGACACTGCTGGCAGCCGGCGCGGCGGCCGGTATGGCGGCCACATTCGGAAGCCCGGTATCGGCGGTGCTCCTGGCGGTGGAATTGCTGCTGTTCGAATACCGTCCGCGTTCCATCATTCCCGTTGCCCTGGCATCCTCGGCGGCCACGGCGGTCCGGTTCATCCTGATGGGATTGGCGCCCATCTTCGCAATGCCCGACCTCGCTGAGGTGACGGGTGCGGCGGTGGCCTCGTACGTCGTCCTCGGCGCCCTCGTCGGGGTAGCCTCGGTATTCGTTACCAAGGCCGTCTACGCCATCGAGGACGGTTTCGAGAAGCTGCCGATCCACTGGATGTGGTGGCCTGTCCTGGGCGCCATCGTAGTCGGCATCATCGGCTACATCGAGCCGCGTACGCTGGGCGTCGGCTATTACAACATCGAGGAGATCGTCTCGGGCGACATTCTGGGACGCGCGTTGTTCTTCCTCGTGCTGCTGAAGTTTGTCTCCTGGGCCGTGTACCTGAGCAGCGGTACGTCCGGCGGCACGCTGGCGCCTCTCTTCACCATCGGCGGCGGACTCGGGGCGCTCATCGGAAGCATCGCCGGCGGCTGGTTTCCCGCGCTGGGGATCGAGGCCGGGCTCGCCGGGCTCGTCGGCATGGCCGCGATGTTCGCGGGCGCGTCGCAGGCCTTCCTCACCTCGGTCATTTTCGCTTTCGAGACCACACGCCAGCCCATGGTACTCCTGCCGCTGCTGGCAGGCTGCGGCGCGGCCTACCTGGCTTCACTCCTCATGATGCGCAGCTCCATCATGACGGAGAAGCTGGCCCGGCGCGGCGCCCCTATCCGCACCGAGTACGACGTCGACTTCCTCACGCAAATAACGGCGCGCGAGGTAGGCATCCGCGAGGTGGTCACCCTCAACGGAACCGACCGGCTGGAGGACGTGCGCCGCTGGTTCACCTCCGAAGAGGGCGGGACGAGGCACCACGGCTTCCCCGTCCTCGACCAGGCGGGTGAACTCATCGGCGTGGTGACCCGCTGGAACGTGATCGACCCGAAGCAACCGGGGGACCGCCTCGTCCGTGACGTCGTCAAAAGAACCCCGGTCGTGGTGTTCGACGACAATACGCTTCGTGAGGCTGCAGATCACATGGTGCGGGAGCGGGTGGGCCGCGTCCCGGTCGTCAGCCGCGCCGATCCGCTGAAGGTGATCGGGATCATTACACGCAGCGACCTGCTCCTCGCGCACCAGTCGCGCCTGGAAGCTACCGACCACTCGGGGCCAACCCTGCGGCAACGTCTGGAGCGACAGGCGAAAATGCCGAAGAACGGCAGAAAGAGGATTAAGTCTAAGAAAGGATGAGCGAGGAGAAAGGGGCGAGAGAATGCGGGGGTATGGGCGTTGGGCCGGTTATCCTTCAGGTTTGGAAGGGGATTTCTTCGATGCCTATAACGCATCCCGTAGGTGTATCGGCCGCGTGCATGTAGAGCCGTAGCCCGTCCATCTCCATGAATGACCCTTCTTCCAGGGGCTGGGGGTAATGCTGCTGGAGGAAGTGGTCGAGCCGCTCGTGTGGGCTGCCGGCCAGCGTGATGCCGTACAGCTGGTTCACTTCGTCGAGCAACATGCTGCCGGGTAGTAAAATGCCCGTTCGGAGCGGGATGTCGCGCACTCTGGGGGCCGTGCCGAACACGCCATCGACGGCAGGACGGGTGCTGGGACGAAGAATCACGAAAACGTGATCGCCGGGCAGCAATACCGCGGCCCCGCGGGCGGGGATGATTTCGTTGCCTCGGGTTATCATCGCAATGACCACGTCCTCGGGCAAGGCCAGTTCACTGATCCGCAGGTGTGCGGCGCCCGACGTTTCCGCGACCTGGTAATCGACGATATCCGCGTTGACGCGATGCAGCGAGGTGATGTCGAGGGTGAGGGGCGCCTCCACCTCGTTGGGGAGTTGAAGTCCAAGCACGCGCGCCGCTACCGGCAGGGTCCAGCCCTGTGTAAGGGCCGAGATGAGCACGACGAAGAAGACGACGTTGAAGTAGAGCACGCCGTTCGGCAGACCCAAAAGGAGCGGAAACGTGCCCAGGATAATGGGGACGGCCCCTTTTAGCCCGACCCACGATATGAGGAGCAGCTCTCGTACGGTATAGCGAAACGGCCAGAGCAGGAGAAATACCGAAGCGGGGCGTGCCACGAACGTGAGCACCACGGCCACCGCCAATCCTGCCCCGGCCGCATCGATGAGCGCGCTCGGAAAGCTGAGCAGCCCCAGTACGATGAACATCACGATCTGGCTGATCCAGGCGAGCCCGTCGTGGAAAAGCAGGGTCCCGCGCTGGAACACGAGGTGGCTGTTCCCGAGCACGATGCCCGCGACGTAGACGGCCAGGAAGCCGCTTCCACCGATGAATGCAGCCAGGCCGAAGGCGGCAAAACCCACCGCCAGGACGAGCACGGGATACAGGCCGGCCGCGTCCAGGTTGATCCGGTTGACCACCCAGGCTGAGATGCGGCCGACACCGTAGCCGACGACGAGCCCCAGGCCCATTTGGGACACGAAGAACGTAGCCATTCCCACCCCCAGCGAACGGTCGCCCAGCAGCACCTCGATGAGCCCCACGGTGAGAAAGATGGCCATGGGATCGTTCGAGCCGCTTTCGATCTCGAGCACCGACGATAGGCGGTCGTTGAGCCGCACGCCTTGCGAACGCAGGATCGAGAACACGGCGGCGGCATCGGTAGAAGCCACGATGCTGGCGAGGAGAAGACCTTGCAGGAGCGGGATGCCCAGGATCCGGGACGCGACGAGCCCTGTAAGGCCGGCCGTGAGGAGCACACCCAGCGTGGCCAGCGTCAGGGCCGGCTTCCAGACCATCCGAAGCGATTCACGCCGGGTCCGGAGGCCTCCATCGAACAGGATTACGACGAGCGCGACCGAACCGATGCCGTGCGCAATCTGGTAGTTCTCGAAGGCAATGCCGCCGATGCCCTCGGATCCGGCCAGCATCCCGACAAATAGGAACACGGCGAGCACAGGTACGCCGAACCTTGCGGATACCTTCCGCGAAAGAATGGCTACCAGAACGAGCAAGCCGCCATAAAAGATGAGCCGGTCGACGAAGAACATGAAGGGCTTTTTGTGGTCGGTGGTCTGTCGCCCGTTGCAAATTGCGCGTCACGCAGGCAGATAGTCTGTGCGTTCAGGAGGGTGCGATTCCGCTGCCGCCATCATAGGCCCAGTCGCGTAGATTCCCAAATATGGCTCGAATATGCCGCGAGCATCGTCCGCTCCTGCGCACCCCCTACCCTACCGTCCCAGTTCCTCGTCAGGCCAGGTCCGGCGTTTTCGTTCGGAACAGGATGGCGCTGGAGGCGAAGCGGTCGGCAGTGCCGACCATGATGAGGCGGTCGCCCGGCTCGACGCGGAAGTCGCCCGCAGGGTTGCCGATGGTATGTCCGTTGCGGCGGACGGCGAGCACGGAGATTCCGTGCTGCTGCCGCAAATTCAGTTCGGAGAGAGACTTCCCGGCCACCGGAGCCTCGTTTCGGACTGCCACCGCGCGGGTATGCAGGCCCTCCTCGTCGAGGCCCTGGAGCACCATCAGGTGCGCTTCCTGGATGCTGCCGCGGAAGACGCGGTAGTCCCCGGAGCGAATGGCGTTCACGTGCTGCTGGATCTCCTCCGGGGGAATGAGGTAGGCCCCGAGCACCTGGGTGAAGAGGCGGACGGACGTCTCCATCTCCTCGGGCACGACGATGTCGGCGCCCGCCCGCTGGAGCGGCTCCACGTCCGACAGGAACCGGGCGCGCACGATGAGCTGAACGGTGGGGTTGAGATACTGCACCATGTGTACGGCGCGGGTCGTGGCCGCGCGGTCGTTGATGGCGACCACGCATAGCTTGGCGCGGTTGATGCCAGCCATGTGCAGCATATGGGGGCGGCTGGCATCACCTCGCAGGACGGGCAGCCCCTCTTCTTCGGCGCGGGTAGCGAGTCGGGGGTTCAGTTCGAGGATCACGAACGGAATGCCTGTGTTGCGGAGGACCTGGACGAGGCGCTGCCCTGCCGGTCCGTACCCGATCACGATGACGTGATCCTCCACCGGCACGGCGGCAGGTGTGGGCGGTTCCGTTCGACGCCCGATTCGGCCCAGGAACGTCCTTTCCAGGACGGCGCCCGCGCGGGGCGCCCCGGCTACGAGCAGAGGTGTCAGGATCATCAGCACGACGGTGACGGCGATAAAAACCTGGCCGCCTATGTCGCCAAGACCGGCAGGATGCAGGCCGTACGCCTCCCCGCTGTGCTCCAGTACGAACGAAAACTCGCCGATCTGCGCCAGCGCCAGGCCGACGGCTGCCGCCGTCCGGATCGGATATCCCAGGACGACCACGGTGCCTGCGGTCGTGACCGCCTTCAGTACCAGCACAGCCGCCGCCATTGCGGCTACCAGCGGTAGGTTCTTGGCGACGAAGCCCAGATCGAGCAACATGCCGATAGAGACGAAAAAGATGGCGTTGAAGATGGCGCGGAGCGGCAGGATCTCGCTGAGCGCGATGTCGCTGTACCGGCTCTCGCTCACGACGAGGCCGGCCAGAAAGGCGCCGAGCGCGAGGCTCACACCCGCCAGATTGGTCACGTACGCCGTGCCGAAGCAGATGGCCACGACAGCGAGAATGAACAGCTCCTCCCGCCGCGTCTCAGCGACTTTCTCCAACAGCCAGGGAATCGTCCGGCGGGCCAGCACGAGCACAGCCCCGATGATGAAGAGGGCCGTCGCCAGGGACGAGACGAGCACCCAGATCGAGACGCCCTCGCCGCCCAGCAGCGGCAGCAAGAGCACCATCACCACGACGGCAAGATCCTGAAAAATCAGAACCGCCAGCGAAAGCTGGCCCGCCGGTGTTTCCGATTCGCCCCGGTCCGACATGAGGCTGAGTACGATGGCCGTGCTGCTCAGGGCGACCAGGCCGCCCGTGAACAGAGCAGGCCGCCAGCCTACTTTGAACATTAACAGAACAGCCACGGTAACAGCCATCGAGAGCACGACCTGTAATCCCCCTCCGAGCAGGATAGCCCTTCCCAGGCGAGAGAGTTTCTCCAGGCTGAATTCGGCGCCGATGGTAAACAGGAGCAGGATGACCCCGATCTCTGCGGCGCTGTTGATGAGGTCGTAGTTACTGATCAGGCCGAATGCCGACGGCCCTACGAGCGAACCCGCCAACAGGAAGCCGACGATCGGCACCAGCCGCAACCGGTAGCAGACATAGGCGATGAACACACTCATCGTGAACAGCGCTACGATCTGGCCGAGAGGCGATGTGATGTCGGCGAGGAGCGGAAGTTGTAGAGCCAAGTCGAGCACGTGTTCGGACGCGGCGAGTGCTAAGCACGGTGAGGAAATGAGATGGGACTAACGGACTTAATGCCCAAACATAAGATAGGCTGTTCGGCATGGGGTCCCCGCTCCAGCGTGCAACGGCATATTTACCGGCCTGTTCACATCTTCTCTGGCCTGTTTTCGTCGCACGCGGCGCCAGCCACAGAACCGATCAGAGCATGACGGCAGGTTCACGGCCAGGCGGCAGACGGTCGGACTGTTCGGGCAGGCGCCGGCGCGCCGCGTGGATTACAAGGCGGCGGAGGTCTTCGGCGCTCGGCGCCTCCAGCCACGACCGCTCGAAATCCGGCCACTGTATGATCTGCGCGATGGCCGAGAGCGCGCGAAGGTGGAAGTTCCGCTCGTCCCGCGTGCCCACCAGTACGAAAGCGGCGTGTACGTGCTCCTCCTCATCGGGGAAGTGGATGCCACCCCGGCAACGTGCGATCACCATCTCGAACCGGCCCTCTCCTTCCAGGATGGCGTGCGGTATGGCGAGGCCGGGCAGAAGTACCGTGCTCCCTGTTCGCTCCCGGTTTATGAGCAGCCGGGCCAGATCGGCGGAATCCAGGCCGACCCGTGGCGCCAGGCTCGCGGCCGCCAGTTCAAAGAAGACGTCCGTGGACAGGTCCGACTCGACATCCAGCACCGGGCAATGGGCGGCCAGCCGGTCGAACCGGTCGAACGGTTCGTGGCGTGCGTCGCTCACCTGGAAGAGAATGACGCGGTCACCCGATCGAAGCGTGAGACCGCTGTGGAAGGGCAGGTAGGCGTCGCCGCGTCGGACGGCCAGGGGGACGGTTTCCTGGTGGGCCTGCGCCTCCTGGTAGAAGAGGGCCGCCGTCATCGGTCGCTCCATGCGCAGCCCGGAGCGGTCCGCCTCCTCGTGGTCGACCCGGTAGTCCCAGTCGGAGAGGGAGACGGCCCCGCCGAAGATGGTGGTCCCCTGCACGTGCTCCAGCAGTTCGGAATGCCCTGCGGTGTCGCCGCCGTTGAGGACGTGGATATCCGGCACGTAAAATATGTCGTGGGCGAGGCGAGCGGCGAGAGCATTGACCTCGGCGTTGGGCGTGAGCGCGACGAAGGTGCGGACGTGGGCCGCCTGCGCTTCGCCGAGCATTTCTTCCTCCAGCGCACTGCCGCAGACCACGTTCATTCCATCGGCTTCCGCCAGCGCACAGAGCTCCGGATTGCGGTCGATCATCCACACCGGTTGCGTACGGATGAGCACCTTCCCGAGCGCCCTGGCGACGGGACCTGCACCGACGATGAGCGTACCCTTGCGCTGATCCGCAGATCGGACCAGCTCGCCCCTCCGGTGCAACCATTCCGTGCCCCACTTGAGGAAGACGGGCACTGTGGCTGTGGTGGCCATTGCCATGAAAACGAGGATGGAAAACACGTCCTGCGTGATGATGCCCGCACTCAGGCCGATCTGCGCGATGATGATCTCCACGGCGCCGCGTCCGTTCATGCCGGCGCCGAGTGTGAGGCCTTCGCGCCAGCCGTTACCCGTAAACAGGTAGAAGAGCGTGACGCCGAGGATCTTGCCTATGGTGGCGAGTGCGATCACTGCCAGGAGCAGGCCCAGATCCGCTTTGAAGATGTCGAGCGAGACGGCAAACCCGGCCGTGACGAAGAAGATGGGCGCCAGCAGGTTCAGCGAGGCGTTGCGCACGAACCCCATGATCTCGCGAGAGAACTTGCGGCCGAAGAGGCGCTCTCGAAGGAAAAGCCCGGCGATGAAGGTGCCGAGGATGCCGTGCAGGCCGGCGAGTTCCGCCAGTTCGGCAAAACCGAAAGCGATCAGCAGAACCAGCATGAACGCGGCCCCGTGCCCGCTCACCTCCAGCTTGCTGAGCCGCCTGCCAAGGATGGGGAACACCTTCAAGCCGACGAGCGACGTCGCGAGGAAAAAAGCTACGGCCTTCACGACCAGCAGTAGGATCCCGGCCAGCTCAACGGTGCCCGACTGGACCACGGCGATCATGGTGGCGAAGATGATCAGGCAGAGCGTATCCGTCACGAGCGCGCTTGCCATCATGACGTGCGCGATGCGCGTGTCCAGCAAGCGCAGATCCACGAGGATGCGCGGGTTGACGGCGAGCGACGTGACGCCCGCTGCCACGCCCACAAACAGCGCGGCCGTCTGGCCGCTGCCCGCTGCAATCATCGTCGCGTAGCACAACGTGGAGGGCAGAACGAACCCGCCAAATGCTGCCAGCAGACCGGGTTTGGAGGCCCTGCCCAGCTCTCCCGGTTCGATCTCCATGCCGATGTACAGCATCATGAGGAGGATGCCGACCTGGGCGAGCACGTCGAGACCCGGCTCCTGGTGCAGAAGGCCGAGCAGCGGCGGACCCAGCAGGATGCCGGCCAGGAGTTCGCCGAGTACCGGCGGATAACCCAGCCGGGCGGCCAGGCGTCCGCCGGCCCAGGCTGCCAGCAGGACGAGGAGCAAATTCAAGATGCTGAATTCCATAACGTCTCCATTCGATGAGGTGAAGGAGGCGCACGGAGCCTATACGAGGGCTCACATAGACACGCCGGGCGAAAAGGAATACGATGGCCGCGCGTGCTGAGGCGCATCTGGCCGACAGCCGCTGGCAGTTGATGCCGTCAGCGTTCGAGCGGCGTCAGAAAGGCAAGCCATGCCGCCAGTGCGCAGGCGCACCGGGGTATCGAAATGCTGACGTTGCGTAACGGCTCAAGCATGGCTGAGAGAGATAGCGAAGAGCAGGTGCTTTCCGCGTTGACGTAAAAGACCCATGCTGCGTTCCCGATTACCCGCGATTGGCGTGTTCGCGTGTTTATGGGAAGGTATGGACGTGGTATCAGGCAGCAATAGGGCGGCAGTTATCTGCAAAGCCCGTCCGCAGCAATCCTGTGCGCCGGGGTGCTCCGGAACGCAACGAGGCGCCGCCTGGAGGTAGGCAGCGCCTCGGTTATGCGGACGTGGACGGTGATTCCGGGCTCTCACGCCTGTATGTTCACACGTTCGGCAGCTTCCGTCTCAGCTGGGTTTCGAAGGCGGTTGTACTCGGCTACGAACTTGTCGTAAGCGGCGCCGTCTCCTGACGGGCCGCTCAGTTCGGGCCGGGTTTCCGCCACTGCCGACTGGTCGGCGAGTTCTTCCAGGGTATCCGAAAAGATACCGGCAAGCCGCGCCATGAAGTCGGAGAGATCGAAGGAAGACGCTGAGGCCGTTCTTGTTCCACCCTGGCTTGAATCGAAATCTTGCAGTGCCGCCGAGAAGGTGTTTTCGACGGAATTAGAGAACGTGTCGAAAGCGGCCTGCATGTCCGAGAGAACGACCGCGTAGCTAGCCGTGTCGTCCGCATCACGGCCTGCGAGGGCCTTTCGCGTGTTTTCCTCAAACACCTGAAGCGCATCGGCAAATGCCGCTGCTGCCGTGTCTGTCTGCAGTTCGACCGGTACGAGCGCGTCGGCGAGGGAGACGAACTGGTCGCTCACCTGGGCGAGCCGCCCCTGGAACGCCGAACGGGCCTCGTCCTGACGCTCCTGTGAAAACCGCCCCTGGAAGTTCAACCGCAGCCGAACGTCGGCCACACCTTTAAAATGGCCCTCCTGAAGCAGGCGCAGCACACCCTGGGCATGGGAGCCGTCGTGCGCATGCCCTGAATCGGGATGGCTTTGAAAGGACGAGGGGTTCTGCTCGTCCGAACTATTCGTTTTAGACGCCGCTTCGATACGGGGATGGGCAGGTATGGACTCGCCCGAATGCCCGTATGCTCGTATAGCGGTGGTGGGGTGCGTAGGCATTACACTCATAGATTCACCTCACGCACGATCAGATCGCGAAGGATTCGTTGCGACCGGTATCGGCAGGGGCGGGGGAGAACTTAAATAGGTGCATGCCGAAGTTCTCAAGTTGCGGGTTGCGATCCGGTGCGGCAGTCCCCAACCCTCAAGGCGCCAGGCCTCTACTTTCAACCTTCAACCCTTCAACTTTCAGCCGGAACCGGGCAGGCGCGGCGCTACGATGAGCACGTCTTCGCGTTCAATGGCCACCGCTCCCGGCGCGGCGCCTTTCGGTTTGCGGACATATTTCCGCTCGATGACAATCACGGGGACGAGGCCGCTTCCCTGTGCCTTGCTGTGATACGCGGCGATGGAGGCGGCCTGCTCGAGCAGGTGCTTGCCGGGCCGGGCGTTGCGATTCGGCAAGCGCAGTACGGCGTGCGAGCCGGGAACGCCGCGCGCATGCATCCAGAGGTCGTGCTTCTGCGCATAGCGGAACGTCAACAGATCGTTTTGCCGGGCATTTCGCCCCACCCAGACTTCGTAGCCGCCTTCCAGGGAATATCGCCGGAACGGGATGCGGTCCTCCTCCCTGCCTTGCTGGCCCAGCACCGCCGCAAGGCCGGCCGCCTCGTCTCGCTTGAACCGTTCCAGTTCGCCCCTGTCGTCGATGCTTCGTAGACGCCCCAATAGCATCTCAGCAGCCTGCGCGGCGTGCTCGACTTCGACGATCCGTTCCTCGGCCCGCTCGCGGGCCTGGCGAGCCCTGCGGGCGCGGTCGTAGTAGCGCGTAGCGTTCTCGATGGCGGAGAGGGCCGGGTCCAGTGGAATGTCGACTGTTCCGCCGCCCTCGAAAAGATCCGGGACGCTGATGCAGTCTCGCCCGGGCCCCGCCCCTGCCGCCGATGCCATGAGCAGATGGCCCCAGCGCTCGTAACGGTCGGCCCGGCTCTCGCGGGACAGATCCTCCAGCATCTGCCCGGTGCGGGCAACGCCACGATCCCGTGCCGCAATGAGTCCCTTTTCCAGTGGTTCATAGATTCGCCGAAAGTGCTCCAGCGCCAGCGTGCGCCGGACGAACACGGCGACAGCCGCATCCACGGTCTCGAACGTTTCCTCCCGCAGGCCGCCTGCGGTGCGGAGTGGAACCAGCGAAAACGTGTCCGGGAAGCGCCCGCGCCAGTAGATACGGGGGGCGGGGTGCTCCAGCTCCTTCCGGAGTTGACGTGCGGCCTCGAACAGCGACGCGCGATCGGCAGGGGTGCAGTCATCGGGACGCGCAGCCTTCACCCCGGCGCGATGGGTCACTTCCCGCGCCAGCGTGCGGTCGAACAGCGGGAGTGCCGCCGTGACCGCCTGCTCCACTGTTCTGCGGTCGTTCCGCCACCGGACCTCGAACATTTCAAGAGCATCGACGGCGGGCGCCGGGCGGGGTGCGGGCGCAGGCTCACCGGCGAGGCCGGCGTCTGACTGGAATGCCTCGACGATGCGCCCGTCTCCGCCGACGAGGAGCACGTTGGCGCGCGGACCGAAAGGCACCACCTGTACGAACAACCCGCCTTCCAGGTCGATATAGACGAGCCGGTCGCGCTCGGGCATCCGCAGTTGTGTGACCACGCGCCCCAGCGCATCCTCGAACAGGGTGGAGACGTTGCGGCGGGGGCGGCTGTGGCCCTCGGACCGGAACAGGTAATGAAACGGCGCCCGCACCGACACCCGTATCGCCGACTCCCGCTCGGGCGCGCCGAGGGCCAGCGTCAGCTCGTCGCGTGCCTGAGAGAAGGCGTCTGCCAGGAGGGCGCCTGTCAGGTCCAGCGACCATTCGTGGACGAGTGCCCGGAGCGTGTAGTAGTTGGTAAGCATGGATGCCGCAAAGCCGTGACGCACTGCGGAGTTCCGGCGGCGGCGGCCTTCGGTCTGAAATCGACAGGACTAATCTTTGTCCTGACCTATGCCTGTGTTATCTTGGAGGCCGTTGTAAATACTGAACAAATGTCCGGCGCTTAGCCCCTGCACACAGATAGAGGATGTCGTCGCACCTGAGCTTCGGAAGCAGAAGTATTATGATGGCTACACGCCGCGAGACCGTCGCACTGATCATCCCGCTATACGACGAGGAGGAAGTCTTCCCCTACCTTTTCGACCGCGTCGAGTCGTATCGAACGGCTCATCCGGAGGTGGTGGAGGTCGTGTTCGTCGATGACGGGAGCCGCGACCGGACCGCCGCGCTCGTCAGGGAGATGACGGCAGGTCGGCCGGGGTACACAATGCTACAGTTCTCCCGCAACTTCGGCCACCAGATCGCCATCACGGCGGGCATGCACGTCGTAACGGCGGATGCCGCCGTCATTATGGATGCCGACTTGCAGGACCCATTCAGCGTCGTGACTGAGATGATCGGGCTGTGGCGGGAGGGCTACGACGTGGTTTACGGCATCCGGAAGGAACGGCAGGGGGAGACACTCTTCAAGCGAACGGCGACGTACGCCTTCTACCGCTTCTTCCAGCGGCTGACGGACCTCGATGCTCCGCTCGATACCGGAGACTTCCGGCTCATTTCCCGCGCCGTCCTCGATGCGTACCGGCGTATCAACGACCAGCAGCCGTATGTACGGGGGCTGATCGCCTGGCTGGGGTTCAATCAGACCGGCATCGAGTACGTCCGGCCGCCCCGGGCGGCAGGCCGGACGAAGTATCCCCTCCGCAAGCTGATCGGCCTCGCCATGGACGGGATCACCTCCTTCTCGAACAAGCCGCTGGTGTACTCGATCCGGCTTGGCTTATTCTCGGCATTTCTTGCCGCCATTGGCGTGATCTGGGTGCTCGTGAGCAAGCTCCTCTACGGCGTCCCCGTCATGGGGTGGGCGTCCCTGATGACCGCCATCTTTCTTTTTGGCGGGACGATTCTGGTCTCCCTCGGCGTCATCGGCACGTACCTGGCCCGGATTTTCGACCAGGTACGCAACCGGCCGCAGTACGTCATCCGCGACCGCTGGGTGTCGGATTCGACTGTGGCCCGGGAATTCTCACCCATCGAACATCCGAAATCGGTTTCCCCACTATCCTGAGCGACCCGCTCATCCATTTCAAGCATGAACGTAACGGTCAAGAACAGGCCCATCCAGAAGCGCAGGCAAGTTCAGAAGCGGACAGCGGCCCCCGCCCGCATCGAAACGGCACCGGTCGAGATCCGGCTCCGGGAGGTGTATCTGCTCGGCCTGACCCTGCTCACGGCAGCCGCTTATTTCGCCTACTCCTTCGCCTCGGACGGATTCTACCAGCACGACGAGGCCAGCCACTTCATGAACATGCGTGGCTTCTGGCACGACCCTTCCTCGGTGCTGGGAAACTGGGCAAAGCCGGGATATAAGCTACTCTACGCGCTGCCGTCTCTCGGCGGGCAGACGGCGGTTCTCATCACAAACTGCCTGGTGGCGGCCCTGTGCTGCTACGTGGCGTACAAGCTGGCCGAAGCGCTCGGATGCAAGGCCCCGCTCTTCAGCTTCGCCTTCCTGGCCTTCCAGCCATTCTGGATCCAGCTCTCCTTCCGGAATTACTCCGAGATCCCCTCCGCCCTGCTCCTGCTGCTGGCAATCTACGCGCATTACAGGGACAAGCGGCTCATCGCAGCCCTGGTCCTATCGTACACGGCAACCATACGGCAGGAGTTCTACCCGCTCCTCCTTCTCTATGGCGCATTCCTGGCCTACCGGAAGCAGTTCGTCCCGGCAGCCGCCCTTCTCCTTTTCCCGTTTCTCAATAACCTATGGGGGTGGGGCGCCACGGGCGATCCCCTCTACCTATGGCACACGACGGTTGCGACGAGCGGGCGATACCAGGACGCCTACCCCCGCCAGGGCTTCGACCACTACTTCAAGACTTCCATCGTCGTTTTCGGTGCGGCAGCGCTCACCTTTCTGGTCGTGTACGCAGGCCAGGTGATAAACCGGGCTCAGCGGCTGCACCTGTTCGTCGTGGCGCCGCTCGCCGTGTATTTCCTGGAGCACTGCGTGTTCAGCCTGCAGGCGATATCGATTGGGCCTTCCACGGGAGGCAATCTCCGGTACATGCTCGTGATCGCGCCGCTCGTGGCCGTGCTGGCCGGGCTTGCGGCCGACCGCCTCGCTGAGATGAAGTCGCGAACCCGCCTCCTCTACGTGCTGATCCCGTTTGTGCTTGCCGTCGCCTTGTTCATGGACCACGGCAATAACAACCTGATGCTGACTGAAGAGGTTAGCCTGTTGCCGCTCCTCATGGTGCTCATAACGATGGCAGGGGCACTCTTCGTCTCGCGCAAGTCCCTCCTTCTCGTCTTCGTCTTCTTGTGTGCGACCGGCTTTACACTCTCTACGGTGAGGCCCTTCCAACGGTCGCCGGAGGACGCCGTCATGGCGGAAGTCGTGGCCTGGGCCAAACAGCAGGGGCTCGACGAACATCCGCTGCTCGTGAACCATCCGATGTTCTATTACTTCTTCGGGAGGTCGCAATGGGACTTCCCGGAGGGTGCTTCGAACATCACTGAAACGACCCTTCAGGACGCACCGCCGGAGACGGTCGTCATCTGGGATTCCCATTACTCGTACCGCCCCCGACTGAAGGAAGGGCAGGTTCGCGCTAGCTACTTCCTCGAACGGCAGCAGGAGTTCCGTCCCCTTCTGCGCCCCGTCATCGTGAGAAGCGGCCGGCACATCCTGTTCGAGCTGCTCGTAATGGAGAAGATAGCACCGCAAGAAGGCGCTACGCCCAGCGACAACTCCCCTGCCGACTAGCCGAATCCCCCATCCTCTCCCACCCCCACACGATCAAACCTTCAACGTTCAATCTCCGTTACCCTTCAACCTTCGGGCGAGCATGAGGATGGAGGAGCCAAACGGGAGCGATAGTCCCTTCATGGCCCATCTTTCCGACGCGAAGAGGCCGGTGAGGAACCGATTGACCGCCGGCCCCGGCATGGCGAAATCGCTGCCTTCCCGCTTTCCGACAGCCTTATGATACATCCTCACCGCCAGTACCGGAGGGAAGAGGATCGTGTTGAAATACGTGGTGTAGGTAACCGACAGCCCTGCTTCCTTCACTGCTTTCTTCAACGATCCGGCGGTGTACCGGCGCTGGTGGTGGTTGATGACGTCGTGGTTGCTCCAGAGAAAGTTGTAAGCCGGTACGGTGATCAGAAGCACCCCGCCGGGCTTGAGCACTTCCCGCAGCGCGCGGAGCGCGGCCACGTCCTCCTTGACGTGTTCCACCACGTCGAGGATGGCGACGAGGTCGAAATGCTCCGCCGGGAACGGAATCGGCCCCGGAAGGGCGCCCTCCGCCACGTCGACGATTCCCCGCCCGTTGGCCATGTGGCGGGCGATAGCCTCCGGCTCGAACGCCGAAAGCCTGCCATAATGCGACAACAAGCTGAGGTTGCCCCCGGTACCGCAACCCGCCTCTAAGATTTCGCTGGACGCAGGCAGATCCAACTGGTCGAGCACGTGCGCCAGAATGCGCCGCCGGGCGACGTACCACCAGTGTTCTCGTTCAAAGTACGCCGTGTCCAGGTAATACAGCTTGTCCATGGATCGACTTCTCTATTTTGTTCTTTTCGGGACGCAGGCGTTGGGTTCGGCAGATAGGATTTGCGCCGGACGCTACCGAAGAATAATACCAAAGCAGTGCCGTCGTATCTTCTAACGCTACATTTACAAGCCTGTCCACACTGCTTTCTCGTCGGTCGAGGCAGAGAAGGCTACGGTTTCCGTATCAATCCGGCAATTCCGGCGTACTACTCTGGGAGGCACGACCGTTAAACAAGAGCGTGTCCGCGGGTTTCCGGGTTCACGGCGGCGAATGACTCGGGGTCATAGTCGGCCGGCCGCACGGTATGACCCTCGATCTGGCATAAGCTATTTCACAGCCGGTATTTGCGACAAACGGCTGCATGCCTTTCATTACGATGACGAACCTCCTCTGTTGACCGGTGCCTGGTTATGAAACTTCCCGAGCAACTAGAATTCACGCGCCCGTTTATCCGGCCCCGCATTCTGTGGTCCGTCGGCGGGGTCCTCCTGATCCTCGTCGCGGCGGCGCTCACGCGCACGGAAACAGAAGGCAAAGCCAACCTCTTTGTCAAGCCCGTGCGCGGCCCGTTCCACGTGACGGTGACCGCCACCGGGGAGCTTCAGGCGAAGAACTCGGTCAAGATATACGGACCGACTGGCGCGCAACAGCAGCGGATCTACGAGATGAAGATCACGCAACTCATCCCGGAAGGCACCGTCGTCAAGAAAGGGGACTTCGTGGCGGAGCTGGACAAGTCCCAGCTTACCAGCAACCTGAAGGATGCCGAACTCGAGCTTCAGAAGTCGGAATCGCAGTACGAGCAGACCATGCTGGACTCTATGATGACGCTCAGCAAGGCGCGCGAGGACCGGGTCAATCTGCATTACGCACTGGAAGAAGCCAAGCTGCGCAACAACCAGTCCCGGTATGAGGCCCCCTCGATCCAGCGCCAGGCGGAAATAGACTACGAGAAGGCGCAGCGGGCCTACGATCAGTCGCTCGTCAATTATCAGACGCAGGTCCGGCAGGCCGAGGCCAAGATGAGCGAAGCCGAGGCAGAGCTTACAAAGTCGAGGAAGAAGGTCCAAGACCTGCACGACCTGGCCAGTCAGTTCACCATTACGGCGCCTGCGAACGGCATGCTGGTGTATCGCCGCGACTGGCGGGGGAACCGGCTTACGGTGGGCGGCACCGTCAACTCGTGGGACCCCGTCGTGGCGGAGCTTCCGGATCTCTCCCAGATGGAGTCGGTCACCTACATCAACGAGGTCGACATCCAGAAGATCAGGGAGGGACAGCACGTCGAGATCGGACTCGACGCCAACCCCGACAAGAAGCTTACCGGGACGGTAACCCGCGTGGCCAACATCGGGGAACAGCGGCCCGAGTCGGATGCGAAAGTGTTTGAGGTAGTGGTCCAGGTGGCGGTTACCGACAGCACGCTTCGGCCGGCGATGACGACGAGCAATACCATCGAGGTCGCCGAGGTCCCGGACGCGCTCCAGATTCCACTGGAAGCCGTACACGCCGCCGACTCCGTCAACTACGTGTACGTTCACAAGGGGGGCGGCGCGGTTCGGCAGGAGGTGCGGCTCGGTCTGCTGAACGAAAACAATGCGGTCGTGGACGCCGGACTCTCGCCTGACGTGCAGGTGTATCTCTCGACCCCGGCCGATACGGCCGGCATCGCATTCAACAGGCTTCAGCCCGTGGATGAGAAGGTGGAAGAAATCGCGGAAGAGCGCCGGTGAAAGGAAACTACGAAACCAGGGGCAAACGACAATACGAAGTGATCGTACGCTCCTGGATTCTTCCTTTCCCCCTCTCTTTCTCTCCTCCCCTCTTACCCTCTTACCCTCGTAGTCTCCTCGTCTCCTAATAGGATGCTGGAAAAGGTCTACTACAATTTCGCCATTGCGGCGGAGGCCATCGGCTACAACAAGACGCGGGCGCTCTTGACGTCGCTGGGCATCATTTTCGGGGTTGCGTCGGTGATTGCGATGCTGGCGATCGGCAATGGGGCGCAGCAGGAGATCCTGCAGCAGATCCGCTTCCTCGGGGCGGATAACATCATCATCACGCCCGTCGTGAAACAGGAGGAGGGACAGGTAGAAGACCAGAGCACGTCGGCGCAGGAGGAGAAGCAGCCGTTCACGCCGGGCCTGACGCTGGCGGACGCCCGCAGCATCGCCACCGTGATCCCTGGCGTGAAGGCCGTCAGCCCGGAGGTGGTTATCGAAACGACCGCGATCCGGGCAGGGCTGCGGCGCAGCACAAAGCTCGTGGGCGTCAATGCCGCGTATTTCCAGGCCGCCGATACGAAGCTGGCGAGTGGCAACTACTTCACACCAGAGCAGCTCCGCACATCCGCTCCGGTTTGCATCATCGGGCAGAAAGTCCGCAGCCGCTTCTTCGCCCGGGAGGAAGCCGTCGGGCGCCGAATCAAGTGCGGGCATCTCTGGCTTACCGTCGTCGGGGTCATGCGCGAGCGGAGTGCGGCTGGGAAGACTCTGGAACACCTGGGCATCCGCGACTACAACCTCGATATCTACGCCCCGATCAACACGGTGCTCTTGCGCTTCGAAGACCGCTCGCGCCTCACCAAGCAGGATCTGCGCCGCGACCGGAATGACGACCAGAATGCCGGGGACGACGACATGAACTACAACCAGGTAGATCGGCTGGTCGTCCGCGCCGACGCATCGCGGCTCGTCAAACCCATCGCCGACGTCACCTCGCGCATGCTGCAGCGCCGCCACAACGGGGTGGTGGACTATCAGGTCACGATCCCCGAGGTGCTGTTGCAGCAGGAGCAGCGTACACAGCGCATCTTCAACATCGTCCTGGGCTCCATCGCATCGATCTCACTGATCGTGGGGGGCATCGGCATCATGAACATCATGCTGGCCTCGGTAATGGAGCGAATCAAGGAGATCGGCGTACGGCGCTCGCTCGGCGCCACCCGGCGCGACGTGTCCCTTCAGTTCCTCATCGAGGCGGTCACGATCAGCTTTACCGGAGGCGTCATCGGGATCATCCTGGGTGTGGCGATCAGCTTCGGAATCGCGAAGGCCACCGACATCGAGACCGCGGTCTCGCCCGAATCGATCGCGCTGGCGTTCCTGGTTTCAGTAACCGTCGGGCTCGTTTTCGGCCTGCTCCCAGCCAAACGCGCCGCCGAACACGACCCGGTCGTAGCCCTCCGGTATGAGTAAGAGTTTAGTCGGTGATTCGTGTTCCGCTATTCGTTGCATTCTGAGATTTGCCTCAATTCCTGAGCCCCGTCAATCTCGCGTTGCCCGGCAGCACAGCCATTGAGCGGCCTCTCCGATCCTTCTGGCCATGAT
>DASSAV010000312.1:0-7056 GCA_035699265.1 Rhodothermales bacterium | reverse complement strand
GTACGGCTTGCCAACACGCGCGTGGGAGCGGTTCGGCATCTGGCTCGTGATCGGGCTCGCGCTCTACTTCGCCTACGGATACCGCCACAGCCGCCTGCGCGACGAGGAGCCGGAGGCTGCCGAGAAGATCCCCGGTTCCATATAGGACGGGGCGCCGTGAGCAGAGGCGCCGGACTTTACATAAGAATGCGTGTATGTAAATATTAGTCTGAAATTTTACATAAAGGATTTCTTATATAAATAACAGGCTGTAATTTTACATAAGGTATTTCTTGTGTAAAGCAAAGTCCTATGCCGGGATCTGAAATACAGACGCATAAAAGCCTGCCCGAAGCTTCGTCGAGCGACCTGGACATCCGTGATTATCGGGCCGGGATGTATCTGCGGCAGTATCAATATGAGGCATTCGTACCCTCAAAGGTCAACCATGGCTGGACGTGGAGTGATGCCCGCCTTAATACGCTGCTGGAGGAAGCTACCCAGGCGTTGGGTGAGCTGAATGGCTGCTCGTTCATCGTTCCGGATGTCGATCTGTTCATCTCACTGCACGTCGTGAAGGAGGCGAGCGAGTCCAGCCGGATTGAGGGAACGCAGACGAACATGGACGAGGCGCTGCGACCGGTGGAGGAGATTGACCCGGAGCGGCGCGACGACTGGCAGGAGGTGCAGAATTACATCCAGGCCATGAACGAGGCCATTGAGGCATTGCGGGAACTGCCCCTCTCGAACCGGCTTCTGCGGGAAACGCACAGAACGCTGCTTCAGGGCGTGCGCGGAGAACACAAAATGCCCGGTGAGTGGCGGCGCAGCCAGAACTGGATCGGCGGGACGAGCCTTCAGGACACGGTCTTCATTCCGCCGCCTCACCACGAGGTGCCGGAGTTGATGGGCGACCTGGAGAAGTTTTGGCACAACGAAGAAATAAACGTGCCACACCTCGTCCGAATTGCGATCAGCCACTACCAGTTCGAGACGATCCACCCGTTCCTCGACGGCAACGGGCGTATCGGGCGGCTGCTCATCACGTTGTACCTGATTTCGAACGGACTGCTAGCGAAGCCCGCATTGTATCTCTCCAGCTACTTCGAGCGACATCGGGCGGCTTACTACGATGCTTTCACGGTAGTGCGCGGCACAAGCGATCTGGGCCACTGGGTACGATTCTTCCTGCTAGCGATACGGGAAACCGCCCGGAACGGTGTCGAGACGTTTCAGGCCATTTTGAAATTGCGGGCGGACGTGGAACGACGGGTTCTCACGCTGGGCCAGCGGGCGGGAAACGCGCGTCGGGTGCTCTCGCTGCTCTACCAGCGGCCCTTCGTCAATGTCAATGAAGTGGCTGATTATCTGGAAGTGACCCACCAGACGGCGAACCGGCTCGTGGAAGATCTCGTCCGACTTGATATCCTGAGAGAAGCCACCGGCTTCCGTCGCAACCGTCGCTTCGTTTTCCGCGACTATCTGACGCTGTTTCTGCCAGACTGAACCCATGTTTCGCTCCGGGATCTCCATCAGTATCCTGTAGCAGTGTTTTCAATAAGGACTTAGGGATGAAGATCCCCGGTTCCATATAGGACGGGGCGCCGTGAGCGATGCGGGCGGAATCGAGCGGGTACACTGAACGTTTCCGGTGTTCGTGCATTTCATGTGCCTGTGGAAGCAAGGCAGTGGATGGGGGCAGTGGACCAAGAGCACTGCACCAGCCAGTGGCTGCGATAGCGGCAACCGTTGTACCGACGAGAGCTCATGGCGACAGTAGAAATAGAGGTAAGGCGGGAGGAGTGGCACGGACAGGATGCCGATGCCGTGCTCCAGACCCTCGAAAGCGGCCCCACGGGACTCACCACGGATGAAGCAAGGCGCCGCCGCGAACGCTACGGTCCGAACGTGCTCCCCAGGGCGAGCGGGACCAGCCCGCTGAAGCTCTTTTTGGGCCAGGTGAACGACCCGCTGCTGTATGTGCTGCTCGGGTCGGGTTTCCTGGCACTCGTCATGGGCAAAGTGGTGGACGGCATCGTCGTGCTCGGCGTCGTCGTCCTGAACGCCATCATCGGATTCATCCAGGAGTTTCGCGCGGGCAAGGCCATCGAAGCGCTCGTCGACCTCGTCCCGTACGACGCCGTCGTAATACGGGACGACCTCCAGGTTACCCTTCCGGCGGAAGAGTTGGTGCCGGGAGACGTTGTGCTCTTGCAATCGGGCGACAAGGTGCCGGCGGACATGCGCCTGCTCACGGCGCGCGGGCTCCGTATTGATGAGGCCGCCCTGACGGGGGAGTCCGTTCCGGTAGACAAGGGTCCGGCGCCGGTAGCGCTCCACGCCTCATTGGGCGACCGGTTGAGCATGGCCTACAGCGGTACGCTCGTCACGAGCGGAACCGCTACCGCCGCAGTCGTCGAGACCGGCAGCCGGACGGAGCTGGGCCGCATCTCTTCGCTGCTCAGCCAGACCTCCAAGTTGGAGACGCCGCTGACGCGGCAGATGGCGAAAGTAGCCAAGCTGCTGACAGTCGTCATCGGCGTGGTGGCCCTGTTGCTTCTCGGGGTAGGTTTGCTGCGGGGGTACGGGATCGTGGATGCCGTCCTGGCAGCCATCACGCTGGCCGTCGCTGCCATTCCCGAGGGGCTGCCCGCCATCATCACCATAGCGCTTGCCATCGGCGTGCAGCGCATGGCGGGGCGGCGCGCGGTGATCCGCAAGCTCCCCGCAGTCGAGACGCTCGGATCCACCACGATCATTTGCTCGGACAAGACGGGCACGCTCACACGCGGCGAGATGACCGTGCAGGCGCTCTGGACACCTGGATCAGGCCGTTTCGACGTGACCGGCGTCGGCTACGCCCCGGACGGCGACCTCGTCTGGCAGAGCAAGCCCGTGCGGGAGGTGCCCGGCGAGGTGGAGGAGCTTCTGAAAGCCGGCGCCCTTTGCAACGACTCTTCCCTGTTTGAGGATGGGACGATATGGCAGGTCAGCGGCGACCCGACGGAGGGCGCCCTGATCGTGGCCGCCGAAAAGGCCGGCGTTAATGTGATAGAAGCGCGCCAGAAGTGGACGCGGCTGGACGCGATCCCATTCGAGTCCGAGCGACAGTTCATGGCGACGCTCCACGAAGCGGAGGGTTATCATCCCACCATCTACCTGAAGGGAGCACCGGAGGTGGTCGTTCGCCGTTGTGAGATGCAGGCGCACAATACGCTCTACTTCTCGTTCGTGCTGGACCAGGTGAGCGAGCTGGCAGCCGAAGGGCTGCGGGTGCTCGCGGTGGCCTCGAAACGGCTGGAGACGCCGCCCGCTGAACTCACGGAAGAGGACGTGGCGGGCGGCTTCACGCTGCTCGGGTTCGAGGCCATGATCGACCCGCCCCGCCCCGAAGCGATCGAATCCATCCGGATCTGCCATCGTGCCGGAATCGACGTCAAAATGATTACGGGCGACCACGGCGCCACCGCAGAAAGCGTAGGCCGTCAGCTCGGGCTCGTCGGACACGGTGAACGCGTCTATACCGGCAGTCAGATCGAGCACATGTCCGACGAAGAGCTCAAGGAAGCCGTCGAGGTGTGCGGCGTGTTCGCGCGCGTGGCGCCCGAGCACAAACTGCGCCTGGTGCGGAGCCTGCAAGCAGACGGCGAGGTCGTAGCCATGACTGGCGACGGGGTGAACGACGCGCCTGCCCTCAAGCAGGCCGACATCGGCGTGGCGATGGGCATCTCCGGTACCGCCGTGGCCAAAGAATCGGCGGACATGGTGCTTACTAACGACAACTTCGCGAGCATCGAAGCGGCCGTAGAAGAAGGCAGGCGCGTCTACGACAACCTCATCAAGTCGCTCGCATTCGTGCTCCCGACCAACATCGGCGAGGCGCTGATCATTCTCCTGGCGGTGTTGTTCTTCCCGATCACGCATGTGGCCGGGGAGATGAGGATTCTCATGCCGATGCTCCCGGTGCAGATTCTCTGGATCAACCTCGTGGCGACGGTGACACTGGCGCTTCCGCTCGCCTTCGAGGCGATGGAGCCGGGTGTCATGCTACGGCCACCGCGGCGGCCCGACACCCCCATCCTGGGCGGCTTCGTCCTGTTCCGAACCATCGTCGTCGCGGTGCTTTTGACGGCGGGCGCCGTGGCGCTTTTCCTGTACGAGTATAACCTCGAACTGGACCAGAACACCGGCGGCGGGCTCGCCCTGATGCGCGCGCAGACGGTCGCGGTGACGACGGTCATCCTGTTTCAGATCTTCTACCTGCTCCAGTGCCGCTCGCTGAAGGCATCGGTGCTGAAGATCGGTCTTTGGACCAACCCCTGGGTGTACGTGGGCATCGTCGCCCTCCTTGCGATGCAGGCGGCCTTCGTGTACCTCCCTTTCATGAACAAGCTGTTCAGCTCGGTCCCCCTGGAGGCCGACGCCTGGGTTCGGGCGACCGTCGTCGCGCTCGCCGTGCTCCCGGTCATCAGCATCGAGAAGTGGTGGCGGCACCGGCAAGACGTACACGCCCGGCACAGCGCCCGCCACCACGGGCACGTTACGCGGCCGCCTGCCGGCGACGTCCTCGCTGCGGGTGAAAACGGACAGGAAAAAGCAGCCACGTCCGGCGTTGTTAGGCCATAATCCCTGCCGGGAAACGGACGCAAAGAATCCTGTCTGTATTGCAGGACGGCGCCCTTCACAGCGGTAACCAAACCGTGAAACCTGCGGATTTCCGAATCACGACGGGCGCGGTTTCTGTAAACCCTTTGCTTCCATTGCGAAGCACGCATACGAGTTAGAGGATAAGCGCAATACATTGTGAGGTGGGACGTATGGCACGTAATCTGGAGCGCTACTACGGCGACTACCGTACCCGTGATTACGACCGTGACATGGATCAGCGGAATCGCGGCTACGATCGGGACTATGGCTATGGATACGGCGGAGACTACGACCGAGACTATGATCGCGGCTCAAGGCGCGGTTATGACCGGGGGGGCCGCTTCCGTGAGGACCACGAGGCAGATCCGAATGCGGGCCGTGACGCCTACGCTTCGCGCCGATTCTTCTACGAAGGCCGTACGTACCCCAGCGACCGAGACCGCAACTGGAATGATCGTAACGAGGATCGGAACCGTGCCCGGTACGGGCGTGACTACGGTCAGCCCTACGACCGTGATTACGACCGCGACTATAACCGCGATTATGACTGGGGTTACGACCGGAGCGCCTGGAATGGATACGGCTACGGACCGAACGACAGAGGCCGATTCCGCGGCGAAGGCGACTGGAACGAGTACGACCGCAACCGGGGCTCTTACTTCAACCGGAGCGAACCCTGGGACCGTGATTATGAGCCCTATCGCGGCGAGTGGCAAACGGGTGATCGCGGCTGGACCCGGGACTATGACCGCGCCGAGGATCGGAACCGTCGATATGACCGCAACAGGGGTAATACCAATCCCAACTACCGGCACCGTGAGATGGAGCAGTACTGAATGAGGGGGCGATAAGCAATGCCGGTTCTAAGGAGCCGCTTCCGTGCTGAACGGGGGCGGCTCCTTTATTTTGGGGAATCAGTACATTCCAGGTTCTGCTGTACTTTCTCCATCCATTACTGCCTCATGCGCGTCCTTCCGATCTTCCTGCTTATGTTCCTCATAGCCGCCGCCGTACGCCCGGCGCTCGCTCAGAATGGCGACCCGAATCTGCGCACGGCCATGCGCGTCCTGCAAACCACGCCGCTCATAGATGGACATAATGACCTCGCGTGGGCAATCCGAGAGCACGGCGGCGATGTGGACGCCTACGATCTCCGGTCGCATACGCCGGGCCAGACGGATCTGGAGCGGTTGGGCAAGGGGATGCTGGGCGGCCAGTTCTGGTCCGTTTACGTCCCCGGAGAGTACGCGGACTCCGGTTTCGCCCGTGTCCAACTGGAGCAGATCGCCATCGCGCGCCGGTTCATCGAGAAGTACCCCGACCGGTTCACGTGGGCCCTGACGGCCAGCGATATGTGGAAAGCCTTCGGGGAGGGCAGGATCGGATCCGTGCTGGGCATCGAGGGCGGGCACGTCATCGAGAACTCGCTCGGGGCGCTACGGGCCTACTACGACCTGGGCGTCCGCTACATGACACTGACGCACAACGTGACGACCGACTGGGCCGATGCGGCGCTGGGCATTCCCAAACATGGCGGCCTGACGGCCTTCGGCGAAGAGGTCGTCCGGGAGATGAACCGGGTCGGAATGCTGATGGACCTGTCGCACACGGCCCCGTCTACGATGAGCGACGCCATCCGGGTGAGCCGGGCGCCCGTGATCTTTTCGCACTCGGGCGCGCGGGGTCTGGTGGATCACCCCCGCAACGTGCCGGACTCGATCTTGCAGAAGCTGGCTGTCAATGGCGGCGTCGTGATGGTGGCCTTCGCCCCGTCGTTCGTGTCACAGGAAGTGAACCAGTGGTATCACAGGCACGACCGCGTCGTGGCCGATCTCAAGGAGCGCTTCCCGAACGACGCTTCGCGCGTGATCGAGGAAACGCGCGCGTGGGACCAGGCCCACCCGGCCCCCCGCGCCACGCTCTCCCAGGTGGCCGGCCAGATCGAGTACATCCGCCGCGTGGCTGGGATCGACCACGTCGGCATCGGCGGGGACTTCGACGGGATCGGATCCACGCCGGTGGGGCTGGAGGACGTATCCACCTACCCCGCCCTGTTCGCGGAACTGGCCCGGCGCGGCTGGAGCGAGGAGGATCTGCGGAAGCTGGCGGGCGAGAACATTCTGCGGGTGATGCGGGAGGCAGAGGTCGTCGCGGCGCGGATGCAGCGCGAAGGCCGGCGGGAAGAGACGGGTGTGCAGGCCACCGCGAAGTGAAAATGCTCGCGCAGCCGACATGAACAGATACTCCTCACGCCTCATCTTGGCCGTTCTGCTCGCCCTGCTTGCCGCTCCGGCAGTGTGGGCGGAGGACGGATACGAGCTGTGGCTCCGCTACCATCCCATCTCGGAAACGGCGCTGCTTCAGCACTACCGGGCGTCTGTTTCCGAGCTGGTCATGGAAGCAGGCTCACCGACGCTGGAGGCCGCACGG
>DASSAV010000311.1:0-2018 GCA_035699265.1 Rhodothermales bacterium | reverse complement strand
GAATCAGATAGCTGCCGTACTCCTCCCAGGCGAAACAGGCCTCTCCCGGCGAGGCCTGGAAACAACCTTGCGGTGCCTCCGGCGGCGGCTTCTGATGAACGGTTCCGCGCCGTACCTCCACCCCGGGTTCCAGGCTGCCGGAGTAGGGCAAAAGCTCCGCCAGGGCCACATCCGATTGAATGACAAGGCCGTACGCTTGGTATACGTACCCGTCATTCATCCAGGAACGCCGGCGGGTTTCAAGGTGCACGGGCGAAAGATCTGTAAGTACATGGGTCCGGGATCGCTAGATAACTGCGCAAACTACCTGCCAACTTCCAATCCCCGACCACAGCTACAGTCCGCCGCTTAACTGAGCAAGTCACCCTTACTCATGCCGCAGAAACTGTCGTTCGTAGTGCCGAGAACCTTGCCCGGAGGCCCGCTGGCTGCGTTCATGCCGTCATTCTTCGCAGGGGTTTTGCGCCAGTTGTCGAAGTCCGGATCAGTAAGGATCGAAGGATCCACGCAACCGGTGCTACTCTGATGTGTCAAGTCACGGACGGACCCGAAGCAGGTCAGGGTGGGTGATAGATAAGCCTTCATATTCGCCTTGAAAAGATGAGTGAGTGGAAGAAGTATTCTTCCACTCGACAAACATAGTGGGCTATGGCCGCTCAATACGAGAACGATTGGCGTACGTGTTGTGCACGTTTGGCAAATTAGGTCGATGCACCGCACCGCCGCTGGCGCATTTTCAGCCTTCGATGTGAAGCTCCTGTAACCACGCCGCGAGTTGGAACGGCGGCCAGAGTTGGCTGGTGTCTTTGCGCGCGAATGCTTTCAGAACGCCGTCTCTGTTCACGTATTCCTGTATCGGGCCCATCCCGCTCGCGAGAAAATGGTCCAGCCGCTCGCGTTCGAGTTCCAGCATTCCCCGGTCGAAGCTGGGCCCGAGGTTAGCCTTGTCCGTACGCCAGCGCACCATCTCGGGTAAGATCCCCGACATCGCGCGCCGAACGATCCAGCGGGTCCATCCGTCCCTGAACTTGAGTTCCAGCGGAAGCGCCAGGCTGAGTTCCACGAGCCGGCGGTCGAAAAACGGGTGGCGCTTCTCGATGCCGTACTGCGCGGCGATCTTGTCGTCCTCCTCCAGCACGGTCGATGGCACCCCCGAGTATAATGCCAGGAAATGGCCGTACCGGTACGTTCCGCCGCCGGAGCGGGGTGCAGGGCCGCTCGCTGCTCTGGCCGAACGGCCTGTTCGATGTGCGAACGACGGGTTGATGAGCGGATGCACGTTGGAAACGCCGCCTGAACCGCCGTGTTGTCGCCCCAGGAGCGCCCCGACGTGCTCCCGCCCTCGCAGTACCCGCCCCAGCCGACGCGCCCAGAGCGGGGCTATGGGACGAATGCCCTGCCTCCAGAGGAGCTTCCCCCTCGGTATGCCGAACCGCTTCGAGATCTCGTTCAGGGAGCGTCCGGAAGCGAGCAATGCGCGCCCCCGAAGCTGATCTTGTAAGGCGGGGAATCCATACTTGTATAGCCAGTAAAAAGGGTCCACTGAATAATTCGCGTAGTACTGCATCTGGGGAGAGCGGATGATGCGCTCGAACTCCTCCCACCGCCCTTCCATCGCCATGTGGTAGAGGGTTGCGTCTCCCCGCGAGATCACGGTGTCACCGTCCTCGCCGTCCAGAAGGACGCGCACACCGGCCTTCCGCGTGTCTTCGTACAGCGCCTTCCAGAGGTACAGGTTACGGATGTACGGTGGCTGGTCGAGATGCCAGAGCGTACGTTCGACGTCTCCGAAGACGCCGTTACGGTCAGGATGTACGTAGTGCTTCTCGGCGCTCAGTGCGGAGAGGGCGGCCTCGATGTACGCCCGCTCGTCCGACTCCGGCACCGCGTCGAATACAAAGGAAAAGGTGTGGAAGGGAGGCGTTTCCGGGGCATTGAGCATCCCTGATGCCACGCAGGCGATAGACGACGAGTCCAGGCCTCCGCTGACCGTCGATCCTACGGGAAATGCACTTCGG
>DASSAV010000310.1:0-2325 GCA_035699265.1 Rhodothermales bacterium | reverse complement strand
CCGCTCGTGAACGTCGACCAGCGGGAGGCCGTCGAGCGCTTCTGCACCAACATCCCCGACGCCGACCTGGAAGGCATGGTGCTCCTGGTAGAACAGGCCATCGAACTGGTCGAGCGCAACGTGCATCAGATGCTGATCGTCACGGCCCTCGCCCAGCGGCTCCACGACGCCATGCGCGGCGCCCGAGCGCGGCGCCTCTACGAGCCGCTCGTGGAGGGTTAGAACGGCCTGAGCCGGCTCGGTCGCTATGGCTGGCCGCCCATCTGGCTTGCAATTCTGCGGCGTTGTGTATAGATATAGTGAAACCCTCCATTCGTTGCGGGGTTACGGACGACGCTGGCGACCCGCGATTCGTAGCCCCAGCAACGTAGCCGCAGGTCTTTAGCCTGCGCATGTAGCCGCAGGACTTCAACCTGCGCGCTCCAGGCTGTTGATTCGCCGGTTTTGCTGTTGATCCTGAAAATGCGAACAGTTCTCTGTAGATAGATATGGCTTGTGGTGGTTCTTGCGGGAGCGGCGGCGGATGCGGCAGCGGTGGCGGTTGTGGCTCGGGAGGCGCCTGCGGTACGTCGTCCTGTCCCGCCATGCACGTGTTCGACTGGCTGAACGAGATCGGCATCGCCGCTCCGCTCCCGGTGTACGAAGTCGTCGAGGTATCTTTCAAAGGAGGCCGAAAGGGCTTTTATCAGAACGTCAATAACCTCGACCTCCAGACGGGCGACTACGTCATCGTCGAGGCGGACCGGGGGGTCGACTTCGGCTCCGTCAACATGGCCGGCGAACTGGTGCGCCTGCGGATCAAGTCGTTGGGGCTCGAAGAGGAAGCACGTTTCCCGAACATCATTCGCGTGGCCGGCCTGCCGGACATCGAGAAGTGGGAAGCGAACAAGGAGAAGGAAGCCGATACGTTCGTGGTAGGCCGTGCTTCCATCGACCGGATGAGCCTTCCGATGAAGCTGGTGGACGTAGAATGGCAATTCGACTACAGCAAGGTCACCTTCTATTTCACCGCCGAACATCGGGTGGATTTCCGCCAGCTAGTCCGTGACCTGGCGAGCCGGTTCCGCACCCGCGTAGAACTGCGCCAGATCGGCGCGCGCGATGAGGCCGCCCGCATCGGCGGCATCGGGTCCTGCGGACGCGAGCTATGCTGCTCGACCTGGCTCCAGGAATTCAAGCCCGTCTCCACGCAGGCCGCTAAGGTCCAGAACCTGCCGCTGAACCCCGTTCGGCTCAGCGGACAGTGCGGCCGCCTCAAATGCTGCCTCAATTACGAGCTCGAACAATACATGTCGGCTTTGGAAGCTTTCCCACCGGTCGATACTCGCCTGACAACCGAGCAGGGCGCAGGCACCGTTCAAAAAGTGGACATCTTCAAGGATATCGTCTGGATAAGCCATGACGACGGGACGTGGGAGGAGAAACCGCTCGACGACGTGCGCGAGATCCTCGGCATGGATGATGACGACGACGTGCAGCGTGCCGCTTCTGTGGTTCAACAATCCGGGCGCCGTGGCAGGCCGAAAGGCGAGAAACGCCGCGGACCCAACAAAGAATAAAACGTACTTATTTATGATCCGCCTCCCTGCCGCGTCCCTGCATCTTTTCGCTGCCGCACCGCTTTTCCGACGGACGGTCGTGTGCGCATTGCTGTTTACGGCGCTTGCTGCGCCGGCCTTTGCGCAGCAGAATGCGCCCTCCATGACGCAACTCGATGAGATGCGGACCGATGGAAAGCTCCGGGAAGTACACGCGGCCTTGCAGGAGATCCTGGAGCAAGATCCGCAGAACACCGAGGCGCTGTGGCGGCTCTCCCGTTCCTACGTCGATATCGGATTTCAGACGAAAGGGCAGGAGGAGCGCGCCTCGCTCTACAAAAAGGGAATGGAGGTCGCGGAAGAAGCGATCTCGGCCGATCCGAAGAGCTCGGACGCGGAATTGACCTACGCCATCGCCGTCGGTCGGCTCGCGCTCGAATCGGGCACCCGCCAGAAGGTGGAACTGTCGCGGGCGGTCAAAGAGCACGTCGACCGCGCCATCGAACTGAACCCGAAGAATGCAGTCGCTTATCACGTCCGGGGCCGCTGGAACTACGGCATTGCCGATCTCGGCTTCTTCTCTAAGGCCATCGTGAAGCTGGTCTATGGCGGTTTGCCGGACGCTTCCTTCGAGCAGGCCGCCCGGGACTTCGAGCACGCGATCCAGCTCGAGGATCGCGTTGTGGACTACCTCGAACTCGGACGCACCTACATGCGCCTGGATCGGAACGACGACGCGAAGCAGATGCTCAAGCGTGCGCTCGTAACCGCCAACTACGACGCCGCC
>DASSAV010000309.1:0-11125 GCA_035699265.1 Rhodothermales bacterium | reverse complement strand
GTCTTGTCGACGACCTGGACGGACTGCTTCAGGCCATTCATCGTATCGTGTAGCGCTCCTGTTGCGGTACCGAACAGGGCGTCCACGTCCACGTCCATCTGGCCGACCACCACCTGCTGGAAAAGCTGCTCGAAATCCTGGTCGAAGTCGGCTACGGACAGGCCGTACCGGTCCAACACTTTCTGGATTTTGCTTTCGATCAACGTGACGCTGGCGCGGGGGTAGATGAGAGGCATGGGGATGCCGGCCCACTCATACATCGTCCGGAACTGGGCGAAGTAGGAGACCTCCGCCGGGCCGCCGACGTAGAGGGCTGTGGGCAACAGCAGATCCTGCACGAGGGGGCGGAGCACCACGTTCGGGCTGAACTGCTCCGGGTGCCGGTCGAGGAGCTGTAAGAGGCCATTCCGGTCGAACACCGTTTCTGTTCCCCGTACCTGGAAGCGATCCCCATCGGCGTCGACGCTGTGGCGCCCGGATTCATCGGTAAGGAAGAGGTTGGTCGGGCGGGCGGAGACCTGGGCGTGGTAGCGTTCGGAGAGCCGTTCCGACGTGGTGCGGAGCCGCTCGGCGGTCTCCCGGTATTGTTCTATCTCGCGCCGGAAGAGTGGGGCCGCGATCCGTTTCAGTTGCGCGTCCGCCGGGTCAATCAGGACGAGCCCGGCATCCGGGAAGAAGGCCGACATCAGGGTTGCGAAGGCATCAAGCAGGGTCGTGCCCGGCCGGTAGGCGGCGCGCACGTTTTCGAGCAGTTGCTCCTTGAAGTCGGACGGCTGTAATGCCTGGTCCAACCCATCGAGCAGGTCCGCGATGGCGTCGGTGAGGGGGAGCCGACCGACGGGTCCGGCGTTGCCGCCCTGGGGCAGGTTGCCGGGCGCGTATTGCAAGGGCAGCACATCGTTGCCCTTGAGGATGGATACGGACGACACCTCGTCGAAGTCGTGGTCTTCGCCCTCCAGCCAGAAGACGGGCACGACGGTCCGGCCCGTTTCCTCCGCCAGGGAGCCGGCCAGTTGCAGCGCCGTGACGGTCTTGAGGATCGTGTAGAGCGGACCGCCCAGGATGCCGACCTGCTGGCCTGTGACGACGGCTACGGATTGCGGGTCGCGGAGCGCCTCGACGTTCCGACGGGTACAGTCCGGCATGCCCCAGCGGGCATTCTGCTCCAGGAGGACCTGCACCAACGCCTCCCGATCCCGGTCGAAGCCGGCAGCCCGCTCAGCGGCGGCTATCCGGTCCTGCCTGTTTCGGAAGTCGCCAGCGAAGAAGTCGGACACTGCGAGGTGGTTGGTACAGTATTGCTCGAACAGGGCTGGAAACGAGCCGAGCCGGTCGAAGGGGATACGGCCTACAGTTTCCTCCTCGCTCTTCGTCAATGGCCGGTGGTCCATTGTGGGTTGTGTGTTCAAGTGTTCGCGTGTTCAGGTGCTGAAGGCGACCGCGGACGACCGACCGCCAATTCGATTTGCAGTTCTTAACGATAGGCTTCGGACGAGATCCTTCACTGAGTTCCCGACGGTGGGGGATTGTTTCACACACCGGACCGACGTGTCGAAGCCGGTTCAAAAAGAAGCGAAGCCCCGCACGGCTGTCGCCGGATGGAGGCTTCGCTCAAGATCACAAGGCCAGTAGATCCCTGCGTTAGTTCTGCTTGCCTTTCAATTTGGCGATCTCGTCGCGGAGTTGTGCGGCCTTTTCGTAATCCTCGTCCTGGATGGCTTTTTCCAGTTGCTGCTCCATTTTCTCGACGCGCGAGAGCGGAGCGGCGGGCTCTTCTGCAACCGATTCGACGCGGCCTGCAGGAGCCGTGGCACCCTCCTCCTCCGTCGGAATGCCCGCCTCCTCCAGTACGCTGGGCGCAACGTAGACGGGAGCGTCGGCGCGGACGGCAAGGGCGATCGCATCACTCGGACGCGCATCGAGTTGGCCTTCCTCGCCGTCGTGCACGTAGCGGATCTTGGCGAAGAAAGTGCCCTCGCGCAGTTCGTCTACCACCACGTCCACCACCTCAGCCCCCATCGCCTCGAAGCAATCCCGCAGCAAGTCGTGTGTCATGGGGCGCGGCGGCTGGATTTTCTCCAGTTCCAGCGCGATGGCCTGGGCCTCGAACGCACCGATGATGATCGGAAGGCGCCGGTTGCCGTTTACTTCCCCGAGCACGAGCGCATAGGCGCCGCCACTGGACGGGCTCGTGGACAACCCGATAATATCAACTTGTATATAATCCATCTAACGAAGAAAGAACCTGATAAATGCAAACACCGGCCAGCCCGGCGGCCGGGGACTCTGAAAACTCCCCGCCCGCACTCAGGTGCCCGGTGAGGCGTGCAGCGCCTGATTCAACGCGAGCAGGAAGGCCCGGTTCTCCCCCGGCGTTCCGGCGCTCACACGCACGTAGCCCTTCAAGTCGGGGTAGCCGCTCATATCGCGCACGAGCACGCCCGCCTGTGCGAGACGGGACATCAACACACCCGGTTCCAATGTCGTTTTGAAAATCACAAAGTTGGCCTGTGTCGGCACGACTGTAACGTCCTTCAGTTGGCCGAGCCCCGCCACCAGTTCGCGCAGCGACTCCTGTACGGCACGTACGCGCTCCGCCATCAGTTCGGGGCGTTCCAACAGAAACAGGGCTGCCGTCTCCGCCAATTGATCCACGTTGAACGGCAGGCGCGCTTTTCCGAACTCCCGGATCACTTCGGGCCAGCCGACGAGGTAGCCGACACGCAGCCCCGCCAGGCCGGCCGCCTTCGAAAAGGTGCGCATGACGATCAGGTTAGGGTACCGGTCCAGAATCGTGACGGCGCTCTCTTCGGGGTTGAACTCTTCATAGGCTTCGTCCACTACCACGAAGCCCCGCGCCTCCCGGACGATGCTTTCGAGGTCGGCCAGCGGTACGGCGAGGCCGGTCGGGTTGTTGGGTGAGGCGATCACGGTGAGGGCGGGAGAGGTCGAGCGGACGGCGTCGCGGATCGCGGCGACGTCGAACCGGAGGTCCGGAAGGGGCGCCACTTCGGTCAGTGCTCCGCCGTACAGGCGAATGACCTTTTCGTAGAGCGAGAACATCGGCCGGGGCAGGACGACCGGCGTGCCCCGCTCGACGAGCACCAGGCCGAGCAGGTAAGAGAGCTCGTTGGAGCCGTTGCCGACGAGGATGCCGGCCGGATCACGGCCCAGCCGCTGTGCCAGGGCATCCCGAAGCCGGTCGGGGTGTTCGGACGGGTACCGGTTGAACGGGATCTCCATGAAAGCGTCCACCAGTTCCCGCTTCAGCGCCGGAGGCAGGTCGTACGGGTTTTCATTCTGGTTGAGCTTGACCGGCAGGTCACGGACGCCGCCCACGACGTAGGGTTTCTGGCTGCGGACGGCGGGGCGGACGAACCGGAGTACGTCCTCGACCGAGTGCTCGCGCCGCATTTCTATCGCACTATCCATTATGTTTGTGAATCCAGGAGTCTATGAATCGAAGAGCCTGCGAAGGTACGAAGCGGCAACGGGGGCAGCATAGACGCATAGGCTCGTACGCTCATCGGTCGTCACCTGATTTCATCCGGTCCAGGCGTACCTGAATGGCGAGGGCGTGGGCCTGGAGGTCTTCCGCTTCGGCGAAGCGGGCGATACGGGGGCCGGTGTCCCGCAGCCGGCCGCGCGTGTAGGCGATGACCGACTGCTTGCGCACGAAGTCGTCCACGCTCAGGGCCGAGGCATAGCGGGCCGTGCCGCCGGTCGGGAGTACGTGGTTGGGGCCTGCGAAGTAATCGCCGACCGGCTCCGAGGAATAAGGACCCAGGAAGACGGCGCCTGCGTGCCGGATGCGCGTCATCACGTCCCACGGGTCCTCCGTGACGATCTCCAGGTGCTCGGGCGCGAGTTCGTTCACCATCGCGACGGCCTCCTCCAGCGTGTCCGTCACGATGCAGGCACCGTAATCTGTCAGCGAGCGCTCCAGGATCGCCCTGCGCGGGAGGGTCGGAACGAGGCGTTCGATGTGGTCGCGGACGGTGCGGGCCAGGTTACGGTCCGGCGTCACGAGGATGGCCGAGGCCCGCTCGTCGTGCTCCGCCTGCGAGAGCATGTCGGCGGCTATGAATTCGGGGTCTGCGGTATGGTCCGCCAGCACCACGATCTCGCTCGGGCCCGCGACCGCATCGATGTCCACCGTGCCGTAGACCTGTTTCTTGGCCGCCGCGACGTAGGCATTTCCAGGGCCGGCGATCTTATCCACTTTCGGGATACTCTCCGTCCCGTACGCGAGCGCACCGATGGCCTGGGCGCCGCCGACGGCGTAGAGGTGCTCCAGTCCGAGCAGATGCGCCGTGCCGAGCACCAATGGATGCGGCAGGCCGCTCTTTCCCGGCGGGGAGGCGACGTGGATCTGCGGGACGCCCGCCACCTGGGCCGGAATGGCATTCATGAGCAGGCTGGACGGGTAGAAAGCCTTGCCCCCCGGAACGTAAAGCCCTACCCGCTCGATGGGAACGATGCGCTGGCCGAGAACGACCCCGTCCTCCTCGTCCGTGAACCACGAGTTCCGGCGTTGGCGCTCGTGGAACCGGCGGACGTTGTGGGCGGCCTCGCGGATGATCGCGCGAAGCTCCTCGTCCATCTCCCGGTAGGCCGCCTCCAGGCAGTGCGCGGGCACTTTCCAGGCACCGGGGCGGACTCCGTCGAAGCGCTGCGTGTACTCTGCGAGCGCGGCATCACCCCGTTCACACACGTCGTCCAGGATGGTGCGGACGGCGTCATCCACCTCCGGGCTGAACGAGGCGCTCCGGCTGAGAATCCTGCCGAGGCGCTCGTGGCGCTCGTTGTAGTCAACAATGGCAATCATGCCGAATGATCGGTTCTCCCAGGGTTCGTCGGACCGCCCTCGTCGCGGCACAGCTTCGGGCAAGAGAATATAGGGCCGGTGTGCAGGGGAATTGGCGGGTGAGGACGCCCCGAGGCCCCGTGGCAGGTACGAGGCGGCCTAATTCTCACGAAATTGAATGCGCGGGAGCGGGCGTTTCGGGCGCGGCGTCCGATCTGTGCATCAAGCGATATGTGGCACGGCGGACGGGCAAGAGAAAACGCATCCCTCTGTGGAGGGCCTCGGTGAGCAATATGCGCCCGCGATCTATTCGGCGCAGTCGGATCAGGTAGCCGTCGTACACGAAGCGCCTGAGCCCGGCGTCGACAGAGAACTCCGGGCAGTAGCAATGCCGTACCTCTTTGAGGGGCCGGATCATTCGGGCGGGGTCGCGCACGACGGGATCGAAGACGTACAGCCTGCCACTCTGCCGGTAGACGATCCATGCGTGGCCGCCCGCCAGCCCGGCGTCGCCGGCGTATCGCCCCACCACCAGCTCGGCGTCGTAGCCCCGTTCGATGAGCTTGCGCCAGGCCCAGACCGCAAAGTCCTCACAATCGCCCCGGCGGAGCTGCTCGAATTCCGAAGGGTGCTGCCAGTGGTCGCGTTCGTGGAAGAGTTCGGGGTCGGTGGCATAGTGACAATCGAGGAGCCACCGTTCCATCTGCGCCAGGGTATCAGCCCGGACGGAGCTTTCGCCGGCGAGATACCACCCGAAGTCGCTATACGCCCCCATTCCGAAGCAGGCGGACGGGACGTCGCCTTCCCGTCGATGCCACGGGTCCGACACGCGGACGGTGAACAGGAGGAGGTGTCGAAAAAAATGGGACACGGGCGGACGGGTGATCTACGACTTTATGCCGCAACCGGCTTACGGAGCCAGGGCAGTCAGGTTGCGTTAGGAGGGCCCGTGGAGTTACGCATGTTTTACGCCGGGTGGCGTGTGAAATCTTAACTTGGGAAGCGCTGAGATCCTGTTGAAATACACCACTATGCAAGGCTGGCGGAGAAATTCGGTAGATCAAGGCGCCCGACGAGGTGCGAATGAGGCGTACGCCAGTACGTCGCAGTGAGCACCGAGGAAGGGCAACGCAGAGATACCGGATTTATCAACAGCCTTCTGACCCTCTCCCCACACATCCCAATACGCCATGAACAGCTTGCGCCGTTCTTTAGCCGGTGTACTGCTCCTGCTGCTCACGCAGACCTCGTGGGCGCAGCAGGGAACAGAGTCGATACAGGCCACCGACCTGTTCAAGATACATCAACTCGAATCGGTTGCCGTGGCTCCGGGCGGGCGGAACGTGGCGTATACGGTAAAGACCATCGAGGAGACGGACGGGGGTCAGGGCACGTCGTACACCTACCGGACCCAGCTCTTTCTCGTACCCGCGAGCGGCAACGAGCCGCCGCACCCGTTGACCTACGGGGAGGGCGGCGCCTCGGAACCGGCGTGGGACCCGACGGGCGACCGGCTCGCCTTCACGCGCACGGTGGAAGGAAAGCCGCAGATCTTCGTGCTCTCCATGCTGGGCGGCGAACCGTACCAGCTTACCCATTTCACATATGGAGCCCATACACCCCGCTGGTCGCCCGACGGCAGCCAGATCCTCTTCGCCACGACCTTGCCGGACAGTGCCGTCCGTGCCGAAGCGAGGGAGGAACCGCCGTGGCCCGAGGAACGGCCTGGGCGAGAGCCCGGCGACACCGGGGGCGCCGGACCTGACCCCGACGGATCGCTCGCCGAGATCCAGGCATGGCTGGACCGGAATGCCGCCGATGCCAGTCCGCGCGTGATTAACAGGCTTAATTTCATCGGAGAGACCGATCTGGACGCCCGCCTTTCATACGACCGTTTTTACGTCGTCGCCGCCGAACCCGGATCGGAGGCAAAGGCCGTGACGCGCGGCTTCTACAGTTACGGGGGAGGATCGTGGCTGCCGGACGGCAAGGGGATCGTCGTGAGCGGCTTCGATGCGCGGGACCGGCACCCCGACCGAGTCCTGGACAGCGACCTGTTCGTCGCGCCGCTCGACGGCACTCCCGTGCGGCGGCTCCTGCACATCGACGGGTTTGCCCTGTCCGACCCGCTCGTATCGCCGGACGGCACCCACCTCGCCTTTCTCGGCTATCCTCTGGACGATCCAGCCTACGGGCAGACTGAACTGGGGGTGCTTCCCCTGAATGGAACGGGGGAGCCCGCGTGGCTAACGCTTGACTTCGACCGAAACGTGTCGGATCCCAAGTGGTCGCCCAACGGGTGGGAGCTGTACTTCACGGCGCCCTCCAACGGCGGTTTTCCACTCTACCGGGTCCGGCTGTTCGACGTCCCCGCGCCGGGATACGAGGTGCGGATGGTCGACTCGAAGGCGGCGGACTCCACCCTTTCGGATTCCTCAGCGGTTCCGGAGGCACAGACGGTGGATTCTGTGGTAACCAGTACGGAACTGGCTTCGGATACGAGTCAGGCTCCGAATGCAGCCGAACCGGGGGGGCGAATCGAGCGGCTTACGAGCTTCGAGCGAGGGATCGGCAGCTATGACGCCACAGGATCGACGGTGTTCTTCGTGGCGACGGCGGCGGCGAACCCCTACGAATTGTACGCGGCCAACCGGACGTTCACGCAGGAGCGGCGCCTGACCAGCCACAACGCCGACTGGCTCGAGACCAGGCGGCTCAGCCTGCCCGAAGCGTACACGCTCCGACGGGACAGCCTGGAAATCCAATACTGGATCATGGAGCCCACGTCATTTCAGGAAGGCAGGCGATACCCGCTCGTCCTGGAGATCCACGGAGGACCGAGCGCCATGTGGGGGCCCGGCGAGCCGACGATGTGGCTGGAGTTCCAGTACCTGGCCTCGCGCGGCTATGGCGTCGTCTATAGCAACCCGCGCGGCTCTTCCGGGTACGGATACGAATTTCTGCGGGCGAACTACCAGGACTGGGGGGCCGGACCTGCAGGCGACGTGCTGGCCGTCGATTCGGCGGCGGCGGCGCTGGAGTGGGTGGACGCCGACCGGCTCGCAGTCACGGGCGGCTCCTATGCCGGATACCTGACGGCGTGGATCATCGGGCACGACGACCGCTTTAAGGCAGCGGTCGCGGCCCGCGGCGTGTACGACCTGGCGACGTTCTTCGGGGAGGGCAATGCGTGGCAGCTCGTGCCCTGGGAGTTCGGCGGGTATCCGTGGGATTCGGACCTCATGGTAGAGGCCAGCCGTTCGGGTACGCCCCGAATCATCGCGGCTTCCGAGGCCGAGGGTCCGGTGCCGGATGCCGATACCCTGGAAGCTGCCGCCGGACCTGACACCAGCATGGATCGGCCTTCCATTTCCGTGCGCGACCTGCTCTACCAGCAATCGCCGCTCACGTACGTCGACCAGATCCGCACACCGCTGCTGATTCTCCAGGGAGACAACGACCTTCGGGTAGGTCCGAGCCAGAGTGAGATGCTCTACAAGAGCCTGAAAGTTCTGAACAGGCCGGTGGAGTACGTGCGGTATCCGAACGCGAGCCACGAACTGACCCGGTCGGGCGACCCGAAACAGCGCCTGGACCACCTGCTCCGGACCTACGAGTTCATCGCGCGGTACGTGGAGTAGGGTTTGCGTGTTGACGTGTTCGAGTGTTTGGGGTCAAAGGCTCGTTCTTCGTTTTGCCTTTCAAGAACGCACACCTTTATCTTCCGGCACCCGTGTGTACAGGCCATTTGAGGCGATGGCGCACCGGAAGCGAGCATCCACGCTGGCGCCATCCTGCTATTGCCTCTAAATGTCGGTTCCGTCCCCCCACCCATCATCACACAGCGCACCGCCGTGCCCAAACCAATCCTGCTTGCGTTATTGCTGTTCTTCTTCACGATGCAGGCATTCGCTCAGACCGCCAGAACCTACCACGTGAAGTCGCCGGACGGCCGGCTGGAACTGACGCTAGACGCCGGGGCCGATCTCAAATGGTCGGTGACGCACGACGGCGCACCGGTCATTACTCCTTCCGTCATCGCCCTCACACTCGATTCCGGCGAAGTGCTCGGTGTGAATCCGGCCGTAAGCGATACTGAAGCGGTCTCGGTCGACGCGGTCATCACGCCTGCCGTGTACAAGAAGACAACCATCCAGGACCGGTACAACCAGCTTACCGTGACGATGGAAGACGGCTACGGAGTCGTCCTGCGCGCTTACGACGACGGCGCGGCCTACCGGCTGTTCCTGGATCGGGCGGGCGACCTCACCGTCAGGAGCGAGGCGGTGCATTACAACTTCGCGGGGGACTACACCGCGCACGTGCCGTTCATCCGCGACCTCCGCAACCACGACGTCTACATGTCGGCCTCGGAGGCGCATTACGACGTGCAGCCGCTCTCCGCCATCGAGGCGGATACGATGGCGTACTCGCCACTACTGGTAGAGCTGCCCGGCAGCAAGAAGGCAGTCATTCTGGAAGCGGATCTAGAAGCGTATCCGGGTATGTTCCTGCGCGTCAATCCCGAGACGCACCGGGGGTTCCAGGGCGTCTTCGCGCCGTATCCGCTCCGGGAAGAGCAGAAGGGGATCAGCACCCTCGTCCCGGAGCGCGAGGATGTGATCGCCCACGTCTCCGGCACGCGGACGCTCCCCTGGCGCGCGGTCGCCGTCTCCAGCCACGATTACGAATTGTTGAACAGCGACCTCGTCTACAAGCTCGCCTCGCCTTCCCGCGTCGAGGACACCTCCTGGATCGAGCCCGGCAAGGTGGCATGGGACTGGTGGAATGACTGGAACCTCCGAGGTGTCGACTTCCGCTCGGGCGTCAACATGCCCACCTACGAGTTCTACGTCGACTTCGCCGCCGACAACGGGCTGGAGTACATCATCATGGACGCGGGCTGGTCCAAGCCGGGCGACCTGACCCAATCCATACCGGAAATCGACCTGCCGGAGCTGATCTCCTACGCGCGGGAGAAAGGCGTCGGGATCATCCTCTGGGCTGCCTGGCACGAGGTGCGCGGCCACGAGGACACGATTTTTCCCCTCTACGCGGATATGGGGATCAAGGGGTTCAAGATCGACTTCTTCGACCGGGATGACCAGGCGGCGGTCGAGTCCGTTTACCACATCGCCGAGCGGGCGGCGGCATACAAGCTGGTACTCGACCTCCACGGCATGTACAAACCTACCGGGCTCCAGCGGACCTATCCGAACGTGCTCAACATCGAGGGAGTGAAGGGAATGGAGAACGTGAAGTGGACGCCGGTGGACGACGTGCCGCGCTACGACGTGAACGTGCCGTACATCCGCATGCTGGTAGGGCCGATGGATTATACGCCCGGCGCGATGCGAAACGCCACCCGCCACGACTTCCGGCCCAGCAATTCCACGCCGATGAGCCACGGCACCCGCACGCACCAACTGGCGATGTACACCGTCTTCGAGGCACCGCTGCAGATGCTGGCCGACAGCCCGACCAACTACATGGACGAGCAGGAAAGTACCGACTTCATCGCCAGCGTGCCGACCGTCTTCGACGAAACCGTGGCGCTGGACGGAGAAGTCGGCGAATACGTCGCCCTGGCGCGCAGAAAGGGGGATACCTGGTACGTCGGCGCCATGACCAACTGGACGCCGCGCGACCTCACGATCGACCTTTCGTTCCTGGGCCCCGGCCCGTATGAGGCCGTCATCTTCCAGGACGGCGTGAACGCCGACAGGGACGCGCGCGACTACAAGCGCGTGGTGCGCCGCGTCACGGCGTCGGACAAGCTGAACGTACACATGAGCGAAGGAGGCGGCTGGACCGCGCGCATTTACCCGGCAAAGTGAACGGAAGTACGAGGTGTTCGCGGGTTAACGTGTTCGCGGGTTGGGGCACTCGTAATACCTTTTCCATAATATTGGAGTGCATCTTCCCCCCCAAACACCCACACCCCCATACTCCCATACGTTCTTCATGCGGCGGTCGGCGGTCTACCTTGCACAACCATATCAAGGAACTGGTATAACTTTCCCAGAACCCGGCTTCACAGGTGGCTGAGGCCGCTGCCGAAGGGGTAGGGATCTACGGTGATGGGGAGCTTTCCTTCCGGCTGCCGCAGGCCGCGCAGGATGTCGGCGGCGGTGCGGACGCTTTCGAGCGTCTGGTCGTAGGCGACGAGGAAGGCATCTGCGGTGGAGAAGGTGGTGACCGCATACGGATTGCCGAACGTGACGAGGACCACCGGCTTTTCCTGCTCGAGCAACTGCCGGACGAGCCGGGTTTGCCGTGGGTACAGGCCGGCCTCTCCCCTCCCCGATTGTAACCGCA
>DASSAV010000308.1:0-4871 GCA_035699265.1 Rhodothermales bacterium | reverse complement strand
GATTGGTTCGGGGAGGCAGTGGCGGGTAAAGAATTCGGAACAAACGAGCGGGGGTTGCTCGTGGTCAGTTGCGGGTCAGTGTCGTAGCGGTCTCATTCTAGACGGCCCATGACGCATCATTGCACACTTTGCACGCTTTTTGTCCGTAGTTGGTGGTCCGTGGTCAGTTGTTGGAGTACCGGGGTGTTGCGGTGAATTGTAACGGATCTGACGGTTGGGGCGATCTGGTTGCACACTTGGCACACAGATCGTGTGGTTTTCGAGGGTTCAGGGGGCGCCAATTGTAACGGATCTTACGGTCTTCGAGATAGGATTGCACGGATTGCACACGTTGCACGGGTGGCCCGGCCCTGTTGACCGGGCAAAGGGAGGTCGCCCCTTTGGGGCTGAAGGTGCGTTGCACACTTTGCACACGGAATGCGTATTTTTCGGGTGTGCTGGTGGTGCAGGTCTCGGGTGTGGAGGTGCCGCATTCACCGGGTGACTTGTAGCCTACCCATGAAGCGGCGCGGCTACTCGCCTGCTGGATCAGGGGAATCACCCGGTGAATCTGGGCGGCTCGGATGGCCTCCTATGCTCGACGGGACCGGTACGAGTAGTCCGTTGCACAGATTGCACGCTGAGCACGTGGTTTCATAATCCGACTTGCAGAGGATCAGCGGTACAGGATGTCAAAGAACGTGGGAGTTCTGGACCTATGTATAAAAATATGTGTCGCCGGGCAAGGTTATGATTATAACCTTGATTTTGGGGTGAGAGCGAGGGGGCGTGAGGGAGAGGCAGCTATTTGCCTGCCGAACCGTCTCTGATTCTACCAGCCTTTCGGTTGTTTCTGCTGGTCTTGCCGCTTCTGCTGCTGCTGTTTCTGCTCCTGCTGATGCAGATCCTTTAGCACGTCATCCAGGTTGCTCTTTTTGCGTTCGCGGCGGTTGAGTTTGGCGACGTCCGGCTGCTGGCCATCATCCCTGGAAGCCTCTGCGACCTCATCGTTTCGGGAGGGTTCGGGAGCCACGTCCCGGTCGCGATTGGCGGCGCCATTCCATCCTCTGACCCTGTCCGCCCGATCATCGCTGTCGTCTCGATCTCCAGGGGTTATGGGTTGCACGCCCATTCCGGGGACGTGTACGGGATCCTGCTTCATACGTTCATGCAGGCGGCGGGCGGCCATTTCCCTCGTCAGGTTGGACCAGGGGCTATCCCGGTCGCCGAGCGCTTCGCCTTCCCCGTCGTCGAAGCCGTTGTCGGCGAAGAGGTCGTAGTCATTCCCGCCGGAGGTGGGGCGTTTGAACACGGCGTCCTCGGGCAGGTCCACATGCTGCGCGAACTCCCCTACGACGCGGAGCGCGTTGTGGGCGCCCTGGCCCCAGTAGGCCGTCCGGAAGGTGACGAGCGGGCTGCTGAAGCCGACCCAGGCCCCCATCACCAGGTCAGGATGGATGAGCATGAACCAGCCGTCGGCGGCGTTCTGGGTCGTGCCGGTCTTACCGGCCAGCGCGCCACGAAGGTGGTACTGGTTCCGGATGCGAACGCCGGTACCGAAGTCGACTACGCCCCTCAGCATGTCCAGCGTGCCGTAGGCTACCCGCGGGGGAATGACCTGTTCACCCTGGGGGCCGAAGGTAGCGAGCACCTGGCCTTTGCTGTCCTCGATGCGGGTTACGGCAATGGGTTCGTGGTGAACCCCGTTTTCCGCGAAGGTGGTATACGCCGACGCCATCTCGTAGAGTGAAAGGGAGCTGGTCCCGAGCGCGAGCGAGGGCACGGCGTCGAGGTGGCTCGTGATGCCGGCGCGGTGCGCGAACGCTGCCACGCGCTTCGGGCCGACACGCATGATGAGCTGCGCCGTGACGGTGTTGACGGAATACGCGAGCCCCTGCTTAAGGGTCAGCATCCGGCCGTCGCCCCCCTCGCCCTCGAAGTTGCCGGGCGACCAGACCTGCCCCGTTTCCCTGTTGACATACTGCATCTGCACGTCGGGCAGCGCGTAGTTCTCCGAGTAGCCCAGCGCGAGTGCCGTGCCGTAGACGAATGGCTTGAAGGTAGAGCCGACCTGGCGCTTGGCGAGGAAGACGTGGTCGTATTTGTCGACGCTGTAATCGCGCCCGCCCACCCAGGCTTTGATAAAGCCATTGTTGGGATTAATGGCGATGAAGCCGGCCTCCAGGCGCCCCATCGCGTTCTTTAGCGAGTCGAGATACGTCTGGTCATCCTTCAGCTTTGCGAGTGCCTCGTCACCGTCCACGCCCTGATCTACCAATTGACGGTACGGATCGTCGTTCCTGACGAGGCGGTCGAGCACGCTCGGGTTCCGCCGCCAGAAGCCGGCGAGCCGGTCCTCGCCCGAGCCACCCCAGGACTTGTTGACGACATCCTGGAGGAACTGTCCTTCCTTCTTGACGGCCTCTTCGGCGGCCTGCTGCATCTTAGAGTCCAGCGTCGTATACACGCGGAGGCCATTGGTATAAATGTCGATGCCTCGATCTTTCGCCCAGTCCTTGAGCCAGTTGCGCACGTACTCGGCGAAGTAGGGCGCCAGGTTATTCTCGGGCGTAATCGGGGAGAACCGGAGGGGGGTCGGCTGGGCGGCCAGGGTCCGGTATTTCTGCTCGGGGAGGTCGCCGTATTTCACCATCTGCCTGAGAACGGTATTGCGGCGCTCGTGCGAGATTTTCGGGTTGCGGGCGGGATTATAGAGCGTGGGCCCCTTGAGCATCCCAACGAGGGTGGCGGCCTCGATGACATTCAGGTCGATCGCAGGCTTGCCGAAATAGGTACGCGCCCCGGCGTCGATGCCGAAGGCATTGTAGAGGAACGGGACCGTGTTCAGGTACATTTCCAGGATCTCGTCCTTGGAGTAGCGGTCTTCCAGCTTGATCGCCATGATCCACTCCTTAAACTTGCGGATGAGATCGGGGTCGTCGGCGATGTCCGGATAGATGTTGCGGACGAGCTGCATGGTGATGGTGGAGCCGCCCTGCACGTTGCCGCGTGCGGTCTTGAAGGCCGCCCCGACGGTGCGCATGACGTCGATGCCGTGGTGCTGATAGAACCGTTCATCCTCGGTGTCGATCAGCGCGTGGACCACGTTGGGGGAGATGGAGTCCAGCGAGACCCAGCGGCGGTTTTCCTGGTAGTAGCGGGTGAGGAGCTTACCGTCGGCGGTGTAGACGGAGGTGGCCTCGGCCAGGCGCGATTGCCCGAGCCCGGCGGCGCTCGGGGTCCTGATTACGAAGACCACGATGACGATTGCGGCGATGAGGACGAACAATGCGCCGAGGAGCGGGACGATGGCGGAAGGCTGGCGGAGGTTCCAGTCGCTGCGTTTCCAGAACGGCTCGCGTCCGGGCCGGCTCGTATCGGATCCGGGCCGGGGGTCGGGCTCGGGCCGGGGTTCATGTGGTGGGATTGTCATGGTTCGGTACTACGGATCTATATATAAAGGACTTCTCGTCTTGCCCGGACTTGTACAGGGGAGGCGGGGGGCGGTTTTGGGGGGCCTCACGTGGCGGGTGACGATATTGGAATATGGGGGTGGATACGGGATGTTATGTCGAGTTTGTGACGATGTGCGGGGGTGTGCGGGTTGAAGGTTAGAAGGTTGAAAGTTGAAGGTTTGCGGTTTGCACAGGCTGCACACATGTAGCCGATAAAGGCCACGTCATCGAACTGGGGCAGAGAGCAGGATTTCGTCACGCCAAATGCACACTTTGCACACATGAGCCCGGCATGACGGGTGGTGTGCAGTGTGGGGAATTGTAGCGAAACTGGCGAGTTGGCGGGTGTCGTTGCACAGATTGCACTCGAAACGCGGTTTTTTGGTGGTGGGCCGGTGTAGCGCGTGCTTCCGATATGCAGGAGTGGGGTCGGCTGCACTGGTTTTTTGCAATGATCGGTCCAGATTCGGGAGAGAGGAGGAGTAGAGGCGGATTCCGGATCAGGCCCGAGACACGATTCAGCATGGCCACTCGGGAGGTTGGTGCTCGTGTGTGGGATGTCTCGACTGCGCACGACATGACATGAGGGGACAGGTGGTGGTGATACGGGGGCATGGTGATAACCTTGGCGGACACGGAAAAAGAGAGGGGGTAGATCACCTGGACCTACCCCCATCGTCTCGGATCCGGGCCGGCGGCGGAGATCAGCGGCGGTTCACCTTGCTGAGGAGGCGGAGGATCTCCATGTAGAGCCAGACGAGGGTGACCATGAGGCCGAAGGCGGCGTACCACTCCATGTACTTCGGAGCACCGGCGTCGACGCCGCGCTCGATGAAGTCGAAGTCGAGCACCAGGTTGAGGGCGGCGATGACGACGATGACGAGGCTGATGACGATGCCGAAGAAGCCGCCTCCGTTGATGAAGGGAACGCTCATGCCGAAGAACGAGAGCACGAACGACAGCATGTACGTGAGAAAGACGGCGCCGGTAGCGGCTACGACGCCGCGCCGGAAGCGGTCGGTTGCCCGGATCATGCCGGTGCGATAGGCCACGAGCATACAGGCGAGCACAGCGAAGGTGAGCACGACGGCCTGGAGCACGATGCCGGGATAACGGGCCTCCAGCATGGCTGAGATGCCGCCGAGGACGACGCCTTCGAGCACGGCATAGGCCGGGGCGGTGTAGGGCGACCACTCCTGCTTGAAGATGGTGACGAAGGCGACGATGAGCGCACCGATCATGCTGCCGAAGATGAGGGCGGGGCTGACGCCGCCCCAGGAAAAGGCCTGGCCCCAGACCCACGCGGCGGGGACGATGGCGAGCACGAGCAGCAGACCGGTCTTGTTGACGGTGCCGGTGAGCGTCATTTCGGCGCCTTCGGGCGCGTAGCCGACGCGCTCGAAGGCTTTGTTGCTGAGGACGGGGTTGGAGGTTCTC
>DASSAV010000307.1:0-3685 GCA_035699265.1 Rhodothermales bacterium | reverse complement strand
GATGGTGTTGCCCGTGACGCGCTTGGCCAGCACGTTGGTGATCGCCGCCGTGAGCGTCGTCTTGCCGTGGTCCACGTGCCCGATCGTGCCGATGTTCACGTGCGGCTTCGTCCGCTGATAGGTCTCCTTTGCCATGGTCCTTTTGCTTGAAGGTCCGGATTAAAAAATGATTTCAGCCAGATTGAACGAAACAGGTCGAACAAAAAGCGTATCCCGGCCACGCCGAGACACGCCCCTATGTGAGCCGCCTATCGGGATTGAACCGATGACCCCTTCCTTACCATGGAAGTGCTCTACCTCTGAGCTAAGGCGGCGAACCGATTCTGGATTTCGGATTTCGGATTTTGGACTCAAAGAACGTGTTGTCCCGAATCCAAAATCGGCAATCTATAATCCAAAATGGCGTGAGCGGGAGACGGGATTCGAACCCGCGACATTCAGCTTGGAAGGCTGACGCTCTACCAACTGAGCTACTCCCGCAATTCGATTTTGGATTCGGGCGTTTGACTCTTTGAATCCAAAATGGGTTGTGGGCAGGGAAGGATTCGAACCTCCGAAGGCTAAGCCAGCAGATTTACAGTCTGCCCCCGTTGGCCACTTGGGTACCTGCCCGAACAGGCGCACTAAAAACGACCCCACACGCCGCAGGTGCCAGGCCTGAGCAAGAATTTCGAACGAAGAGCTGGCGAAGGGACTCGAACCCCCAACCTGCTCATTACAAGTGAGCTGCTCTACCTGTTGAGCTACGCCAGCGGCAAGGTACAGACTTCGAAGTTACAAATCTGCGTATGGCCTGTCAACCGAACGGCCATGAAGGATGGTTGAACCCCCGAGCGGAGCCGCGGTTCTGCATTGAACCCGGTCCAGTCGAAGGTTAGCGGCCACGACCCCGCTCATAGCCTTCGTACCCACCTACTCTGGTAGACTCGCAGGCTCGTCTGTTCCTCCCCCCTCCCCTCTCCGCGCAGACCGGCCGAACTTCCAGTACAGCCATACCAGCAACCCTATGATAATCGCACCGAGTACGAAGCGGCCGTATAGCTCCAGGTAATTGCCGATGATCTCCCAGTTCTCACCAACGGCATAGCCAGCATACGTGATCAGAAGCGTCCAGACCAATGCGCTGAGGGTTGCGAAGCAGGCCGTGGCGAGTGCCGGCGTGTGGGCCAGGCCGACGGTGAGGGAGATCACCGAGCGCGCCCCGCTCAGGAAGCGGTTCAGGGCAACGACCCAGTACCCCCAGCGTTCCAACCAGGTGCGCGCCTTCCCGATCTGCTCTTTCGGAAGCCAGCGGAGCCGGTCGGGGTCGAGCACGGCACCCCCGATCCGATATCCTATGGCGTACATCGTCATGAACCCGGCCCCGCCGCCGATGGTCGCCAGCAGCACGACGATGACGAAATTGAGCCGGCCGATGCCGACGAGGTAGCCCGCGAAGACGATGGCGACGTCTCCAGGGACAGGGGGTATCACATTTTCGCCGTAGGCGATGGCGAGTATCGCCACATAGGCCCATAAAACGGGCAAGGCAGCCATCCAGTCCGCGAAATTCGAGAAGAGATCCCCCATCGCCTGATACATTCACTCGCGCGGCAGCAGGCAGCAGACTGCGTATGCTGCCGCCCCCTGCTCCGTGCCCACGAATCCCAACCGCTCAGACGTGGTGGCCTTCACCGATATGCGGCCGATGTCGATCCCAAGCACACGCGCGACGTTCCCTCGCATGGCATCGATATGAGGACGGAGCCGCGGCCGTTCCAACGTGACGGTGGTATCGACGTTGGATACCCGGTATCCGGCTTCCGCGACGAGCAGACCCACGTGCCCCAGAAGCGCGAGGCTGTCTGCCCCGCGCCAGCGTTCGTCCGTGTCGGGAAAGTGTACCCCGATGTCGCCGAGGGCGGCGGCGCCCAGGAGGGCATCCGCGATCGCGTGTAGGAGCACGTCGGCATCGGAATGCCCCTCCAGCCCCACGGAATGCGGGATGTCGACCCCCCCGATGATGAGTGGCCTGCCCTCGACGAACCGATGCACGTCGTACCCGAAACCTACTCGCACGTGGCCTCCCTCCGTAGATGCCCGGAGTTGAGGCCGGCATCGGTCATCTGCGCCTCCCAGACAGGCCAGAGCGCCTCCGCCATGTTCCAATCCTGCGGCGTGGTGATCTTCACGTTCTCCGGTCCACCCTCGACGATATGAACGGGGAAGTCCGACGCCATCACGAGGGCTACATCATCTGTCGTCCGGGTATGCGACCGGGCCGCCACCCGATAGGCCTCTTCCAGCAAGGTACGGCGGAAACCCTGCGGCGTCTGCATCCGAAACAGCCCGTCGCGCGGCACGGTCTGTCCGAAGCTGCCGTCCTTTCCTTTCCGCAGCGTGTCCGCCACCGGAACGGCCAGTGCCGCCGCCCCGAACGTCTCGACGGCTGCGATCACGGCCGAGATGTACTCCGTACGTACGAACGGGCGGACAGCATCGTGCACCAACACGACGTCCGCCGACGCGGGAAGGGCGCGGAGCGCCCGCAAAACCGAATCCTGCCGCGTGCTGCCTCCTGGCACGACCGCGCTGACTTTCGAGATACCGGCGCCTTGCAGCACGTCGCGGAAGCTCTTGTCGCAGTCGGAAGGCACTGCCACGACGATATGCCGGACCTGCGGGTGCCGCTCGAATGCCATGAGGGTCCGTACGAGGAGCGGCTCCCCTCCGAGCGAACGGAACTGTTTCCGTTCACCCCCCATGCGGGCGCCCGATCCGGCCGCCGGAATAAGGACGCCGACTTCTGCTTTGTGACCGAGTGCGCGCATGGAAGACGACCGGGGGCGCCGCTCGGGACCGAGCGGCAGCCTGCGTTCGGGATTAACGGATGGAGTTGAGCCGACTACAGGATGAGCATTGCATCGCCGAATGAGAAGAGGCGATACTTCTCGTCGACGGCTTCGTGGTATGCTTCCATCATGAACTCGTAGCCTGCGAAGGCCGCAACCAGCATCATCAGCGTGCTCTTCGGCATGTGGAAGTTGGTGATAAGCCGCTCCGTGATCTTGAACTCGTAGGGGGGGTAAATAAACTTGTCCGTCCAGCCGGCATCCGCCTTGAGTGTGCCCGAAGCCGAGAGGCTGGACTCAATGGCGCGAACGACGGTCGTCCCAACGGCTGTCACGGTACTGGCTTCGGATTGGAGCGCCCGGTTGACCTTGTCGGCCGATTCCTTTGAGATGACGAACTGTTCCGAATCCATCCGGTGCTTGGTAAGATCCTCCACCTCGACCGGCCGGAAGGTGCCGAGCCCCACGTGCAGCGTTACCGGCGCAATCCCCACGCCCTCTTCCAGAAGCGTCGTAATCAGCTCGGTCGTGAAGTGAAGGCCGGCCGTTGGCGCGGCAACGGCACCCCGGTGCTCCGCGAAGACCGTCTGATAGCGATCCCGGTCCTCGTCTTCTACTTTCCGCTTGATATACGGAGGCAGCGGCGTCTGGCCGATTTCGTCGATCTGGCGATAAAGCTCCTCGTTCGGGCCTTCGTACACGAACCGGATGGTGCGGCCTCGGGAGGTGGTATTGTCGATCACCTCGGCGACGAGGCCATTGTCGAAATAGAGCTTGTTCCCGATCCGTATCTTGCGCGCGGGGTCGACGATGACGTCCCAGAGGCGGCTATCGGAGTTGAGTTCACGCAGCAG
>DASSAV010000306.1:0-5532 GCA_035699265.1 Rhodothermales bacterium | reverse complement strand
AGCCACGCAATCGCGCCCACGGACGCATCCGTGTTGTTGACGAAAAGAAGCCGAACGTCCTTCGCTGAGGGAGCGGATGGCGAGCTAGCCCGCCGACGCCCGCTTCCTTTTCCGCTGGATCGCCTTCAACGCCGCCTATGCCCGCGAGATCCCGGAGGCGACCGCTTCAGCCTGACAGCGCCTCAGGGAGCCCGAGTGACGAACTGGCCGACTGCTGAAGGCTGAGCAAAGGTTTTCGTACAAGCGGGAAGACGACCATCGAGGTGAACTATGTCTGTTTCATTGAAAGAGCTCGAAGAGCAGATCAGGCATCTGTCCGCTGAGGATCGCGCCAGGCTCATCGAGATCCTGCTCGAGTCGCTGCATTCGCCTGATCCGGACATCGGGCGGAGTGGACGCGAGAGATCGAGGAAAGGGTCGCGGCTTTCGATCGCGGAGAGGTGCCGGCCTACGCGGCCGAGGACGTCTTCGCGGAAGCTCGGCGCTTGGCCCGGTGAGACGAGCAAGATTCGCGGAGCAGGGAGGTAAACTAAGCCCAACAGCTGAGGAGATGCCTGCCATGGCTCGTGCAGTTCCCGATATTTACAAGGATATACAGGCTCTTAGTGATTCCGAAAAGCAGGATCTGCTGCGGACGCTAGTCGCTGACCTGGATGCGCCCGCAGATCCGGATGTTGAGAAGGCGTGGCTGGAAGCGGCTCAGAGGCGGTACCAGGAATTGGTCGAGGGAAAGGTAAAGGGGGTATCGGGACATCTTGTCTTTGAGCGCCTACGGTCCCGTCTTGGTCAATGAATTACGAGTTCCATCCGGAAGCGGAGCGGGAGTTCATCGAGGAGGCGGGGCACTACGAGTCAGAAGCGCCTGAGCTGGGATCACGATCACGAACGCGCCGCTAACTGGGCGGCTAAACGCCAGGGCCGGCAGCTTCAGCCTGGAAGCGCTTCGAGAGCTGCGCGGCCACCGGGCGTCGACAGCCACGCAAGTGCAGCACAATTCAGAATGACGGTCAGCCAAAACACCACCCGGAACGGCTGCTTGCGTGATTTGTGGCGCAACACGCTTTGCGCCACCAATGCGCCGGGCCAGCCGCCGATCAACGACAGCAGGTGCAGCGTTCCTTCGTTCGTCCGCCAGCGGCCCTTCTGTGCGGCGGACTTGTCGATGGCGTAAGCGACGAAGGTAACCGCGCTGGCGACCGGGTAGACCAGGAGTGCGACCGGCAAAAGCTTCCCCAGGAGCACGGCTGCGCCCACGACCGCGAAGAACATCGTCACGACAAACAGGGCCGCCGCGCTGCCGGTGCGCTCCGCGCGGGGCGGCCGGCTCGCGCCCGCCAGCGTGGCCTTCACGGCCCGGCGCCGTCCCTGCTTATCCCTGGAAAGCGTGTAAGTGACGACGTCATGAACCTCCGGGCGCCGGGTGCGGCTGCCGAATGCCTTCACATGGATGAAGACCTGCGCCGCGCCGGAGAATGGGGCGACGAAGCCGTAACCCTTCTCATCGTTCCAGGCGACCAGCCTGCCTTTGTCGCGCATTGGGACGGGTTCCTGTCGTCTGGCGGAAAACGGAATTGTATCCGGTGGTCGCGGAATAGCCTGCGCAACGGCAAAGTCACACCAGCCCACCCGATCAAACGCCAGCACGGGCTCCATCCAGGCCCTTCCGGACGTAATCAGGCGACTAGACCCCTCCACGGCTTGCGCGGACCAGGAACTCGGAACAACCCTACAGGGTATATTGCCAGTTCATACCTTATAGGGTATAGTTTCTCCGGATACCCTCTAAGGTACAGAAATGAACTACACCGTCCATACACCGCGCCAGCTCGGCCAAGTCTTGAAGGGCCAGCGAAAGATGCAGCACCTGACCCAGGCCGAGGCCGCGGGATCCGTCGGCCTGCTGCCCAAGACCGTATCGAAGCTAGAACTCGATCCTGACACGGCTACGTTGGAGAGCCTATTCAAGTTCTTGTCGACTTTGCAGCTGGAGCTGGTCGTGCGGTCGAAATCCACGTCATCCCCCGGTGAGTGGTAGGCGTGCCGCGCCCCTCCCGAAGTCGAAGCTTGGGCGTCTGGATGAATGGGGTCGCGGTTGGCGAGTGGCGCGTCGACGCCCAGGGCCGGCATACCTTCCGCTACGGCCAAACCTGGATTGACCGTCGGGACGCTCGGCCGATTTCGCTCTCGATGCCGCTGCAGCCGCCGGACTCGCCCTACCGAGGCGCAATCGTCGAGTCCTTTTTCGACAACCTGCTGCCGGATGGCATCGATATCAGGCGACGTGTGCAGCGACGGGTGGGTGCCGCTTCCACCGCCGCCTTCGATTTGCTCGCGGAACTCGGACGTGACTGCGTGGGCGCCGTGCAGCTCCTGCCTGCCGGTCAGGATCCGGATGATGTGCGAACGATTCAGGGCGCACCGCTGGACGAGGCGGGTGTTGCCGCGGAGATCCGGTCCGCCGTTTCTACCCTGCCGCTGGGCCAGCGTGATGACGAGCCATTCCTCCGGATCACGCTGGCCGGGGCGCAGGAAAAGACGGCACTCCTGTGGCATGAGAAGCAGTGGCACCGTCCGACGGGTGCGACACCGACTACCCACATCGTCAAGCTTCCCCTTGGGCGCGTCGGCCATATGCAGGCCGATCTGTCGACCTCGGTCGAGAATGAATGGCTGTGCGCACAGATCGTTCGTCAATTTGGACTACCCGTTGCCGAATGCGAGATCGGGGACTTCGAGGACCAGCATGTACTGATCGTGGAGCGCTTCGATCGAAAGCTGTCGCGTGATGGGCGGTGGTGGTTGCGCCTGCCCCAGGAGGACATGTGCCAGGCAACAGGTACGCCGCCGGACCAGCGGTACGAATCGGACGGCGGTCCGGGCATTGCAGAGATATGCTCCCTCCTGCTCGGATCGCGGCAGGCGCAGCGCGACCGCCGCAACTTCTTCAAGGCCCAGGTCGTGTTCTGGATGTTGTGTGCGATTGACGGACACGCGAAGAATTTCAGCCTGTTTATCGAGCCGCATGGCCGATACACGTTGACGCCGTTGTATGACGTAATGTCGGCGTATCCGATCCTCGGCAAAGGCGCAAACCGCCTCGCCCCGCAGAAGGCTCGAATGGCGATGGCCGTAGTTGGCAAGAACCGCCACTACAAGTGGATGGAAATCCAGCCGAGGCACTGGTTGTCGACGGCGGCGTCCGTCGGACTTCAATCGACAATACATGAGGACATTCACGGGCTTGTTTCGCAGGCACCGGCCGTCGTGAATTCCGTGTCCGGGCGACTGCCGGCGGGCTTTCCAGAGCACGTTGCGGGACCGATCCTTGATGGTCTTCTCGAGTCGGCGAACCGCCTCTCCGCTCTCGAATAGCACCCACCGCGCCCTGAGCTGGCTCGAACGGGCACAAATAGAGCCCTCCGACGCCGACGCCCGCTTCCTCTTCCTCTGGATCGCCTTCAACGCCGCCTACGCTCGCGAGATCCCGGAGCGCGCCCGCTTCAGCGAACGGCGCGTGCGCATGAACTTCCTGCGCGAGCTCATCGCCGCGGACGAGGAGGGGCTGCTCTACGCTGCCGTGTGGCGTCACTTCCCGCGCTCGATCCGCGTCTTCCTGGACAACAAGTACGTGTTCCAGCCGTTCTGGGATTTCCAGACCGGCCGCATCACCGAGGACGAGTGGGAATCGAAGGGCGCCTGGCTGCGCAACCAGCTCGTGCACGGCGGCGCCACCTGGAACAGCGGCACGAATCGCAGCCAGGTGGCGGACGGCGTGCGCATCATGGACGTGCTCGCGCCGATCGTCATTCATCTGCTCATGCGGGAGTCGGGTCGGGCGTGGGGGGAGCCTCGTTATCCGGTGATCGTGCAATGACGGCCATGCACCGCCGGATCCTGCGGTTTCACGGGCAGCTTGCGGCTATTTGAGGGCCGGCCGGAAACGGACTTGGCGGGCTCCCACGATCGCCAAGTGGGCCGGCAGGTTATCGATGATCTCCGCACGCCCCAGAAATTGTTCAAGTATCTGAACGATATCGGTGGCCACGGTGTCATCGGGTAATCGCATGACAACTATGCCCGGGTAATCGGCTGGCGGGTACCTCCTGATGTCCGCGAAGTCGAGATCTCGGGTAACGATCGCGGCTTGAATCTCCCGTGCTCGTTGGGCAATCAGCTCATCCGGAGCTTCCTTCAACCCGACGTCGTTTACATGTATGGCTTCATGGCCGGCACGAGTGAAGGCAGCGATGGTCGAACGCGGAAGATTGGCGTCGACCAGGAAGCGCATGCCGAACTACCCGGTCGAGAGGGAATGAAACGATTCCTGTTCTACCAGGTCGCTCGCAAACTTCAGGGCTGCGCGGATGTCCGCCGACGTGAGATCGTACTCGCGTTCGATTTCCTCGAAAGTCATGCCGCCGGCAAGGCTTCCGACCACGATCGAGACGGGCACGCGGGTGCCTCGAATTACGGGTTTCCCGTGGCCGATAGCTGGATCGATGACGATACGGTCAGTCATGCGGATGGAGCGTGGCTCAAAAGATTTTCGGAGTCAATGACGCAATCCCGTGGATTCAGGAGCAAACCGGAGTGCCAGGCTCGCGAACTGTGAGCCCGTAACGCGCCATCTGCTGCGCGAGGCTACCGGCGCAGTGTCTGTGGCGTGGACAGAGATCTGGAAGGGAGCTGTCAACAGGTGCTATTATCAGACCACTTTAAAGCACCAGAGCAGCCCACCATGAGTACCCGATTTTCGGAGGACGTGGTCCCCCTCACCGACCTCAAGATCAATCCAGGGCGAGTCGTCAAGCACGCATCGGAGGCTCGCCGGCCGGTCTTGCTCACAAGCCGGGGTCGGGGGGTCGCCGTAGTTCAATCACTGTCGGAGTATGAATCCGCCGAAGAGGAGCGAGCGTTCATGCGGGCGGTGGTTGCCGGCCTTGCCGACGTTGAAGCCGGCCGGGACCTTTCCCTGGTTGAGGCGAAGGCCCGCCTCGGCTTGAAATAGCGCTCCGGGCGGAAGTGGCCAGGCTCGTCGTTCGATTCGCCGAGTCGGCCGTCGCTGATCTCGAATCGATGAAGCGCTGGTACGCCGAACAGGGCGTGCCCGATGTCGGCGTTCGGCTGCTACGCGAGATTTTCGCGCGTGTGGAAGCGCTGCGCGATCATCCTGATATGGGCAGGATCGTCCCGGAGTTCGGTCAGCCGCACATCCGGGAGCTTATCCATTCACCGTTCAGAATCGTATATCGACGGGACTCCAAGCGGCTGCACGTCATTCGTGTATGGCGCAGCGAACGAATTCTCGCGCTACCGGACGAGCAATAGCGGCCTCCCGTCCTTCTCCACCTCAACGCCGAAGAGGCATATCAGGCTCGCTGCCGCAAATACGGCAGCACCGCCCCCCAATCCGGAAACGCCTGCGACCCAAACACGATCAACTCACCCTCGAAATCCTTCGCGCCGTTGTTCGGCCGATCGTCCACCAGGAAATCCCCGCGATTGAGGTGCTTGTTGTGCGAGAGGATCAGC
>DASSAV010000305.1:0-5341 GCA_035699265.1 Rhodothermales bacterium | reverse complement strand
ATCCCGGGAGAGGGCGTCCAGCCGGTTCGTGTTGTGGAGAATCTTCTCCAAGAAGGTCCGGTTGACTCGCTCGTCGTCCAGCGCGCCGCCCAACAGGGTTTCTGCGAAACCCTGTATCGCGAAAATGGGTGTCTTCAACTCGTGAGAAACGTTGCCCAGGAACTCGCGCCGGTAGTTTTCTGCCTGCCTGAGCTCCGTCACCTCCTTTTCCACGGAGCGGCCGGCACGGTACAACCGCATGATCAGCGCGTCCAGTTCATCCGGGCGTGAAGGTTGAACGGCGTGCAGTTTCTCGAATCGGCGCCGCTGGATCTGCTGGAGCATGGTGCGGGCCAACTCGAGGCGACGGGCGAGTATGATGTGGGTGATCGCGTAGGTGAACAGACCTAAAACGACCGACCAGGCCAGTGCGCCGACCAGGGACACGTGTATCGATGCGAGCCGGGAGATCAGCACGCTCGCGGCTGAAAACACCGCCGCGAGCAGGGCGATCCTCAGCGAAAGCCGGTTCTGTGCCAGGGGGGTGTGCTTGTGTCGATTCGAAAACGGCATGGCATAGTTTAGTCGGCTTGAGACTGTGGCTCGGGGGTTATTTCCTGAACCGATAGCCGACACCCTTTACCGTTTCGATATAGTTGTTTCCCAGTTTCCCCCGGACCTTCCGAACGTGGACGTCTACGGTACGGTCTACTATAAAGACATCGTGGCCCCAGACGTGGTCGAGCAGTTCCTGACGTGAAAACACTTTGCCGGGGTGGGAGGCCAGGAAGTAGAGCAGTTCGAACTCCTTGCGCGGGAGCCGGTGTTCGCTTGTTTCCTCGATATCCTTCTGGGATACCAGGTATCGATCACGGTCGATTTCAAGGTTGTGCACCAGGAGTAGATCAGGGGGGGTCTCGTATCGTTGCGCTCCGCGCAGCAGGGCGCGAAGCTGGCTGAGGAGAATGGGTACCGAGACCGGCTTGCTGAGATAAATATCGGCTCCCACATCGAGCCCTCTGATCTGATCCTCCTCTTCCGCCCGGGCCGTGAGCATCAGGATCGGCGTCTTCCGGAGGAAAGCGTTCCGGCGGATGCGGCGGCACACCTCCACCCCGTCCATCCGAGGCATCATGACGTCCAGGATTACCATGTCGGGGCGCTCCTCTTCGGCTACTTCGAGCGCTTCCACGCCGTCACGGGCGAGAGCCGTAGCGTAACCTTCTCGCTCGAGATTATAGCGGAGTAGATCCCGAATATCGTCCTCGTCGTCCACGATGAGGATCTTCGAGGCATTGTCCTTAAGGCGAATCATGCCATCTGATCCGTTTCGCTCGTATCGGCTACGACCACATCGTCTTCGGTGGGGGATGCCACAGCGATCACGGTATCGCCGGGATGCACCGTAAAGTTGAAGGCCTCGCTCACAACCTGTAGCTGGCTCGTGCCGCGGAGGATAAATGCCGGGAGCACATCATCTCCGAATTCACGGCGCAGGTCGTCGTACGACGTTGCTTCCTCCGGCTGAATGGCTGTCACGACGGCGCCCTCGTTGAAACGATCCGTGAGTGCAGGAAACGTGACGTCTGCGCCAAACAGAAGCCGTCCCCTGAGATGTTGCGGGAGATCCTCTGTGGAGCCGCCGTGCTGCCGCAGGGCGAGTTGGTACACCTCGGCGCTATCGAACAACTCGGTGAAACTAAGACAAGCCAGCGAATTAACCTCATCATTGGGTGTCAGGGCAAGCAAGCGCCCGATGCCGGCGAGGTTGAGCTCTTCCATCATTCCTTCAGCCAGAATGTTGCCGTAGCGCGCTGGGACCTCGAGTTCACGTGCCTGCGCGACGTTCGCCGGATTGGAGTCGATCATTAGCACGCGGAACCCATGCTCTTGGACGACTGCCGCGAGTTTCTGAGCCCACGGGTGTGCGCCCACGAACAGAATGCCCTGGGGATTGGGTTGCGCCACGCGCAACCAGCGCGCAGCGGGAGCAAGCGTGAAGCCATATACAGCGACCGTGCCCACGATCACCAGAAAAATCAATGGTACCAGCTCCGCCGCTTCGCGGGGATAGATTTCCTGGAGCCTGAAGCTGAAGAGTGAGGCCACGGCGGCGGCGACGACGCCCCGCGGTGCCAGCCAGGACAGAAACGTCTTTTCCCGCCAGTTCATTCCCGTCCCGATGGTTGAGAGCCAGACCGATACGGGTCGCACGACGACCATGAGCACGGCGAGGAACAGCAGGTTGGCAGGGTGCGCAAAAGACTGGAGGGCGGAAAGATTCAGGCGCGCGCTCAGGATGATGAAGAGGCTGCCCAACAGGAGCACCCGCAGATCCTCCTTGAACTCGACGATACGCCGTACGGCGACGTATTTCTGGTTGGCAATCATGATCCCCATGAGGGTCGTCGCGAAGAGCCCCGCCTCCCCATGCAAGGAATCTGCCAGAGCCAGCACTCCGATGACCGTCATGAGTGCGATGGCGCTCTGTAGAAAGTCCGGGACCAATCTCCAGCGCAGGAGCGAAACAAGAAACACCGCCCCGATCACGCCGACTCCCAGGCCGGTGCCGACACTCAGCAGGATTCCTTGCAATGCGTGAAGTCCGGCGGAAGAGAGGGTGCCCGCGTGCACCCCGCCGCTGGTCTCGTGCAGCAGCAGCACGCTGTCCAGCACCAGCACCGCCAGCAGAGCCCCGATCGGGTCGATGATGATGCCTTCCCACTGCGCCACCCTGCCCACGCGGTTGCTGGGGCGCACGTGCCGCAGCAGCGGGATGATCACAGTCGGCCCCGTAACGACGAGAATGGACCCGACGATGATCGCCATGCTGAACGGGTATCCCAGCAGGTAAAGCGCACTGAGTGTAACCAGAACCAACGTGACGAGGACGCCGATCGTGATGAGGTTGCGGACCGCCGAGCCTACCTCGCGCAGATCGGCCAGGCGAAGGCTCATGCCACTCTCGAACAGGATGATGCCTACGGCCATCGTCACGAAGGCAAACACCCATTCACCCTGCAGCGTGGCAGGATCGAGGATGCCTGTGATCGGCCCCGCCAGGAAGCCGAGGATGAGGAGGAGCAAAATCGACGGCAACTTGTACCGCCACGCGAGCCACTGCGCGCCGGTCCCCAGCACCAGGACGATAGCAAGGCCAACGAGAATACTTTCTGTCATCTGTCAATTCCGGGGGCGTTGGGCGAAAGCGGTTTCTACGGCTGTTGGGGCGGGCAGATCCACCTTCACATAAGCCGTGCAGCCCTCTCAAGATGCCGTGTCTCATGCATGAGCAGCGGCAACGAGCTATATTATAGAAACCGATAGGCCATTCAAAACTTGAGAGTTCACCTTGCGGACGCTAAGTAACCTCTTTCAAAACAACCGGGCATGGGCGGACCGGATCAAAGCGCAGGAGCCTGACTTTTTCAGCGATCTCGCGCAGCAGCAGAATCCCGCAATCCTGTGGATCGGCTGTTCCGACAGCCGAGTCCCTGCGAATCAAATCGTTGGGCTCAGGCCGGGAGAAGTATTCGTCCACCGGAATATCTCGAACGTAGTCGTACATACGGACCTTAACTGCCTGTCCGTCATCCAGTATGCCGTCGATGTGCTGAAGGTGCAGCACGTCATCGTCTGCGGGCACTACGGCTGCGGCGGGGTGCAGGCGGCCCTGCAAAATTCCCGGTTCGGACTCATCGACAACTGGCTTCGCCATGTCCAGGATGTTGCAAAGAAGCACGCGGCTGAACTGGCCCGGTGCTCCGGTGCAGACGAGCGGCTCCACAGACTCTGCGAACTGAACGTGATCGAACAGGTGATGAACGTCTGCCAGACCACGATCGTGCAGGATGCCTGGGAGCGCGGGCAGTCCCTCGCAGTACACGGCTGGATCTACAGCATCCACGACGGGCTCCTCCGAGACCTGGATATGTGTGTTACCCGCCCTGATGAATCGGGCGAAGTGTATGAGCACGCCCTTAACACGCCCGTTCTCTCGGACATATCCTAAACATCGGACCTTCGGCATGTCACGAACGAATCAGTGGGCCGCCCTTTACGCCCTTATTTTGACTCCTATCTTGGCGTGCGGCACCGGATGCAATGCAGGCACTGCAGAACCGGAGGACACGGCTGCACAAGATTGGGAGATCGTGTGGTCGGATGAATTCGACTATACGGGCGTTCCGGATTCCAGCAAGTGGGGATACGACGTCGGGGGACATGGCTGGGGCAATCAGGAGCTCGAATACTATACCGAGGCTCGTCCCGAGAACGCACGTGTGGAGGACGGTCACCTCGTCATCGAGGCACGGCGGGATAACTGGAACGGGCACGAGTACACGTCCGCCCGGCTGGTCACGAAAGGCAAAGGGGACTGGACGTACGGCCGCTTCGAGGCGCGGGCCAGGCTGCCCGCCGGCCTGGGCACGTGGCCTGCCATCTGGATGCTGGCCTCAAAGCAGAGCTACGGCGAGGGTTACTGGCCGGACAACGGCGAGATCGACATCATGGAGGAGGTCGGGTTCGACCCGAACGTCATCCACGGCTCCATTCATACCGCTGCATATAACCACGTGATCGGAACGCAGAAGACGGCCACGATCAACGTGCCGACCTCCCAAGCCGATTTCCACGTGTATGCCGCCGAGTGGACGCCGGAGGAGATCAAGATTTCCGTAGACGATTCACTCTATTTCACATTCAAAAACGAGCGGCTGTCGGACCCGCAGGCCGGCTATGAGCAATGGCCGTTCGACAAGCCGTTTCACCTCCTGCTCAACGTCGCCGTGGGCGGAAGCTGGGGCGGGCAGGAGGGGGTGGACCCGAACATCTGGCCGCAACGGATGCTGGTCGACTACGTTCGCGTGTATCGACGCCCGTAACCGACTCCTTTCACGCGTTGGCGTGCAGCCGTGCACACAGGCGGGTCAGCTCCAGGAGGTCGTCGGCAGTCAGGCGCTCCATATATGCGTCACGGGCGGCGCAAATGGGTTCCTCCATTTGCTCCAGGAGTACGATACCCATGCGGCTGATCCGGGCAAATGACAGGCGGCGGTCTTCGTCCGAGCGGTACCGCTCGACCAGGCCGTTCTGTTCGAGACGGTCGATCAGGCGCGTTACGTCCGGTGCCCGCTCCGCGAGCTGTCCTGCGACTTCGTGCCGCGCACGGCCTTTCGGATAAGCGCCTTTGAGCAGGAGGAGGACGGTGTACTGATCGTGTGTGATCCCGAAGCGGGCGCAGACAGTGTGGACGTGCTGGTTGAGCCGCCCGGCGGCCGTGAACAGATCCGTAGCCGCCCTTCCGATGAGACGCTTATCGCTGGTTGTGAATTCAGACTCCATATAACCGGCTTCGATT